>CAKONT010000148.1 GCA_934097255.1 uncultured Bacilli bacterium | reverse complement strand
TGGCAGACTTTTTGTCATTTTTATTACTTCTTCTTTACTATATCCTAGCTTTTCCATATCTTCTATTTTTTGTTTTATATTGTCTATACTAAAACCATATATTGATGGCAGATTTTTTGTCATTTTTATTACTTCTGCTTTACTATATCCTAGCTCCTCCATATCTTCTATTTTTTGTTTTATATTGTCTATACTTAGGCCATATATTGCTGGCAGCTTTTTTGTCATTTTTATTACTTCTGCTCTGCTATATCCTAGCTTTTCCATATATATATTTATTTCTTCAATTTTCTTTTTTAATGTTTCTGGTTTACATGCATTTAGTGGATATGTATTCAATATTTCTTTACATTCTTCCTTTGTATAACCAAAATTACATAATAAATTTATTAGCTCTTCCAATTTTATTCTCCTCCATTATTATTTAATCTTTTATATTTCTTGAAATAAATATGGATTTGATTCTAAATCATCCACTATATCTTCTACTTTTTCTCCTTTTTTTGCCCTATTTTCTATATAATTTTCTATTTCAAAATCGTCCAAATTTAATATATATGGATTTCCATCAAATAGTATATTTAATGTTGTAAAACCTATTTCCTTCATTTTACTTATTAATTTTTTTATATCATTTTCACTTCTATCTAAATACTGTGCATTGCTACTTACTATATTTTTTATTTGCATATCATTACAATTTATTTGCTTCAATATATTCACTTTATTCATTATTTCATCATCACTTAATTCATTAATATTTGGACACAATTCTTGCATTTCTCCATATACTTTTTCACTTATTCCTAATTCTTTTAATATCTTATTCATAATTTTACATATAACCCAATTTCAAAAATATCATTGGATTATTTCTCCTTTCTATTGTTTTTTATTATATATTTTATTTTTTCTTTTAACCTTTGAAAAAAAGATTTTTTGTGTATTATTATTTCCTCATTATCTAGCATCGTATTTTCTTTATTTTTTTTCGCATTATTAAATATATTATTTACATCATACTTCTTTTCTTTTTCCATTTCTAATCTGCTAAATTCATTTTTTTGCATTTTCAAAATTTTACTTTTTTGAGTATCTGTTGCCCAATAATCTCTAAATAAAATTGCTATAATTGCTTTTGCTCTTTTTGATACGTTTTGCTCTTCTAAAGTTAAATTTGGATTATAATCAAATTTATAGTTTGGATTCGAATATTTTTTAAATAATTCTATTTTACTTTTTGGTATTTTTTCATAATCCTCTTTAGAAATATTTCTCAATATTTCATTAACTTCACTATATGCATTTGCATACTCTAAATTTTCCATACTTTTTTGCTCCTTAGTTTTAATCAATATTTATACCATCCTGATTTTTTTGTTCCAACATTTGCTCTTGATTATTCATTACGTGCTCTGTTTGCTGGATATATGGTGTATCTTTTTGAATTTCTAGTGTTTCTTTTCCTAAATCTTGTGTTTTCTTTTGCTGTATATATGCTTGATAATCATACTTTTCTAATAATTCCTCTTTTGTTATTCCATATGCTTTCT
>CAKONT010000147.1 GCA_934097255.1 uncultured Bacilli bacterium | reverse complement strand
AAGTTAAATGAAATTAAAAATATTATAAAAAATTTTCATGAAAATTGCAATTTAGCTAATGAATATTGTTTTGAAGATATTTTGGAATTTTTAATAAATTCTCAATTTGAATCAGTTCCAATAATTTTATATGATGATGGCATTTTTTTAAATTCATTAATTGTTTCAAAAGATTGTTTGGAAAATGATTTTGTTGAGGAGTTATTGGATTGGGATTTTAGAGTATCTTCTTATGGTTATTCTGTGTCTTCTAATGGGGAGTATAAATTATCTAATCCGTGTGATTCATATAGTCCTAGAAAAATTTTGAAAGATGCAACACCATTATTTCTTGAGAGGAATGCACTTAATGATACTAAGTCCCTAATTGAGTTAAATCAAAAAATTTCACATAGATTAGGTATTGCAGAGTTAAATAATAAAAATCAATTTTACAAAATGGATGAATATGGAGACATAATGGAAGTAGCTTCAATAATAAAAAAAGGTGATCTTACATTATGTTTATTAGATAAGAAGGAATTAGATAAATATTTACATATTTCTAATTCTGTTTTAGTGAGATTTTTTGATATCTATATTTTAGATAAAGCAAATCCATGGAATTCTTCAGAAGAAATTATCCGATTAGATGATAAAGATATTTATTATAAAAATATTGTTCAACATTCTAATGATAATATGATTACTCTTAAAGAAATTAGGGGATTTCAGATTATAAATCTTATTTCTGAATTTAAGGATAATTATGATGAGATTAATTACCAAGAATTTAAAGTATTGGATTTAAGATTAGGCAATGTAGTAACTAATTCATGTGACCCTAGTAAATTGAGTAATATTGTTAATAAATTTGACGGAGTTCCTGAGATTAGTCCAGTATTTTTTAGAACGGAAGTTTTTAATAAATACAATGATAGTGAGAAATATGATATAAATAATAGGTATATTGAGTGTAAAGGTATTTGGTCATTAAGATATTCGATGTCTGATGATAAAACTCAAGTTATTGTATATATTGGGGATTTGGGAAAATTACCCGAGTTTGAGCAGATATATTGGAAGTCTTTTAATGTGGAACCTAAATCTAATATTGCAGAGCATATATTTAAAACTGATTTTTTAGGGGAATGGGATGATGTTTTAGACCCATTAATTTCACTTAAACAGTGTTTATCAGATTTTCCTTCATGTTATATAGGTGAGGTTGAAATAAAAATTTGGGTTGAAAAAAATAAAGGAAATATACGAAAATTGGGCAATTTACACTATATTAAACATCCTACTAAAGAAAAATGGGATTTTGAAGTTAAAAAATTACATCAAATGGTTGTTGAAGGATTTTGTGGGAAAAATATTAATAAAATTGCAAAAAACTTAGATTGTTATGATGAGAAATTAAAATCATTAAAACAACTAAAAAAATGTATAATAAAATTATATGATGAAAATACAGCTAATGTTATTATTGATCCATTATTGAAGTTAAATGATGATAGAAATAGTAGTGGACATGCTAAAAATGGTGAGATTTATCCTAAAGATGTAATTCAAGAG
>CAKONT010000146.1 GCA_934097255.1 uncultured Bacilli bacterium | reverse complement strand
GTGGTAATATATGGTGAAATGTGTTAAAAAGTGTGATATAATATTTTTGGGTGATGAAACTATGAGAAGATTTATAACTGATAAGTTGATTGAATGGAAAAATAGTAAAGATAGAAAACCATTGATTTTAAGAGGCGCTAGACAAACTGGTAAAACCTATATAGTTAAAGAATTTGGTGAAGGGTATTATGATAACATTGCTTACTTTAATTTTGACCATGATGAAGGATTATCACAACTTTTTTTAAATACTAAAGATCCACATAGAATTATAGAACAATTATCTTTAGTTAATGGAAAAAAGATAAACCCTGGGACAACCTTAATATTTTTTGATGAAATACAAGAGTGTCCGAATGCATTAAATTCACTTAAATATTTTTGTGAAGAAGCAAATGAGTATCATGTTATATGTGCTGGGTCTTTATTAGGTATAAGATTATCTAAAGTATCATTTCCGGTTGGAAAAGTAGATTTTTTAAATTTATATCCAATGACTTTTAGTGAGTTTTTAATCGCAGATAATTCTGAAAATTTGGTTGATGTCATGAAAAAGACTGTGGAAATAAAAGAGATACCTAAAGTATTTGAAGATAAGTTAATTGAAAAGTTAAAGATATATTATATTATTGGTGGAATGCCAGAAGTTGTTTATAGTTGGATAAATGATAAAGATATAGAAAAAGTTAATAAGATTCAAAAAAATATTTTGATTGCTTATGAAAATGATTTTTCTAAACATACTGATGTTAATACTGCTAATAAAATATCTTTAATTTGGAATAATATACCTTCTCAACTAGCAAGAGAAAACAAAAAGTTTGTATATCAAGTTGTAAAAGAAGGTGCGCGAGCAAGAGAATATGAGGGTGCTTTGAATTGGTTAAATGATGCTGATTTGATTAATAAGTGTTATTTAGTTAATAAGTGTGCTTTTCCGTTAAAAGCATATAACGATTTATCTGCATTTAAAATATATATGGATGATATAGGGCTTCTTAGAAAAATGTCAGATTTAGATAGTAATATTATCTTAGAAGGTAATAAGCTTTTAGAAGAGTTTAAAGGTTCTTTTACAGAAAATTATGTTGCTAATGTACTTACTTATTTATATGAGAGTTCACCTAATTATTATGTATTTGATAATAATGAGATTGATTTTGTTATTCAAAAAAGAAATAAAATTATTCCAATAGAGGTAAAATCTAATAAAAGTACTAATCATAATAGTTTAACTAAGTATAATTCTTTAAATGATAATGATATTTCAATTAGATTTTCTTTAAATAATTTAAGTAAGGATGGTAAGATTATAAATATTCCACTTTATTTTATAGAATATATTGATAATATAATTTAATTAATTGCATCATTTTATAATAAAATGGTGCAATTCTAATATGTGTGATGCAATTAATATTTTGTGAAGGATAAAATACGAGTTAAATAACTAAGATTTCGGATTAATAATTTAATTCCTATTACGCAAAATAAAAAAAATTGAAAAATGCGTAATTGAGTGGTTTTGGTGTAACAATATTAATAAATATAAAATAACTAAATCTTTTTTCTTTCTATTTCATATAATTTTGGTTATAATAGATAT
>CAKONT010000145.1 GCA_934097255.1 uncultured Bacilli bacterium | reverse complement strand
TTAAATAATGGCGAAAATGTACCAATTAACGATGATGAACTATATAAAATAAGTGAAGAATTTTGTGAAAAATACAAAGACAATTATGAAGAGGAATTAAATAACTATAAAAATAGAGATTCTCAAGTAAAAGTTAAAGATGCGACAGATTTTTTTGAAGAAGCATATAGGACAAAAAATAGTGAAAAAGGAAAAGAAAGCTTTAATAAAAATCATGATAGCTATGAAAGATAGATTTAGGTCTAAAGTTAAAACTAAGGAGAAATTTCAATGAATGAAGAGTATAAAATTGCATGTACAGAAATTTATAGTATATTACAGATAATGCCAGATGAATTAGTAAATAAAATACCAAGTAGTATTATAGAAAAGATAAATAAATATAAAAACAATGATTATAAAATAAATGTTACTTTGGCAGATATAGAAGAAAAAAACATGAAAAAATTTAGAAATGAAACAATTACAATGTTATCTATAATATATAGAGATTATATAGTAGATGATGAAACTAGAAAATATTTAATAAAAAAAGAAAAAGTAAATTTTCAAAAGTTAAACCAAAAATATGATTATAATAATTTATTTAATATAAATAAAAAAGAAGAGATTAAAGAGGTAACTAATGTTGAAGAATCAAAAAGTTTAATTAAATATGAAAAATGGTACATTAAGTTATTAAACAAGATTAAGCATTTTTTTAAATAATTATATTTTAAATGGTGTAATGTAAATCTTGTGATTAAAGAATAGTTATAAAGAGCTAAACAATCTAATTAATCAATTTGATGATTAATCTTATTTTTACAGAAAATTCGGTTTTAAACTTGAAAAGAACATACACAAATGGTATAATAAAATTTAGATTTTAGGGGTGTAGGATTATTGCTTATTATAATATACATTTTCTTAAATTCAGTAAAAAAAAATCATTTAAAGGAGAATGTATATTATGTTTAAAGAATATGAATACAGTTCACAAGTTAATGATATAAAAAAGAAGATGAATATAATCAAATAAGAACATTATATAAAAATAATGATAAATTGCTAGCAAGAGTTACAAAAAATGAAAGCAATGGAAATGAAAAGATATTTTTTGACTTAAAAGATGAAAATGAGTCAAAAGATGTATTAAAAGTATTAAGAGAATCAGGAACAATAGAAGTAACAAATAATACAGAATTTGTAGATTCAATGCTAGGTATGCTGAATTTTAAGTTCCATAAAGAGCTAAAAAGAAAAAGATATGTATATTTTAAAGATGGTGTAAAATTTGAAATAGATAGTTATACACAACCAAACATGAATGTTGCAGCAATAGAAGGCGATAAAGAAAAAGTTGATAAGGTTTATAACGAAGTAAAAAAATATTTTGAATGTTAAAGTTCATAAAAACAAAATCTGAATTCACATAGTTAATTTTATGAATTTAATAAAAATATACACTATTTTTAATAGATAAAATGTAGTTAAAAAATGAGATGTAACATAATTGTAATACAATTGTAATATAAATGAGACATTAGTATAAAAGTTCAAAAAAACATTGATAAATCAATAAAAACAGAAGTTCTACACTAAGAAACACATTTTGACATTTTTCGTGGTGGATGCTATAATTTTGTTATAATTAAGAAGTAGGTGATTAAATGATTTGCAAAAATGATATAACAAGTATAAAAG
>CAKONT010000144.1 GCA_934097255.1 uncultured Bacilli bacterium | reverse complement strand
CCATTTATTAATAAAATGCTACCTATTATGTTAAAAATATATCGTAAATTAAGAAGAAAATGATTCTTCTTTTTTTACATAATTTTGGAATATGTCAGTATTTTTAATATATCTTTTATGGAATTTGTCAGTATTTTTAATATATTTTTTATGGAATTTGTCAGTTTTATATTGACTAAATGTAAGAAAATAGTATAATATTATTGTAAGGAGGCACTATGTTATATAGAAAAATCGAAGAAAAAATTGAAAATTATTTAAAATCAAACTCTAATAAAGTTCTAATTGTCGATGGTGCAAGACAAATAGGCAAAACATTTATAATAAGGGATGCGTGTAAAAAAATGTTTTCAAATTATATTGAAATAAATCTCTTACAAGACAAACAAGGACTTAAAACATTTGAAAATGTAAATACCGTTGAAGATTTTTACTTACAAATAAGTATGACACATGGTAATTTACTAAAAGAGAAAGATAACACAATAATTTTTCTTGATGAAATACAATGTTATCCTAATTTAATTACATTATTAAAATTTTTAAAAGAGGATAATAGGTATAATTATATTGCTAGTGGCTCATTACTCGGTGTTACATTAGCAGATACTTTATCAATTCCAATTGGTAGTATAGAAATATTAAAAATGTACCCCTTAGATTTTGAAGAATTTTTAATTGCTAATGGTTTTAATAGTTTAGCAATAAATAGTTTAAGAGAGTCTTACAAAAATAGGAAATCTTTATCTACCGAAAATCATAATAAAATAATGGACTTATTTAAAAAGTATTTATTAGTTGGTGGCTTACCAGATGCAGTTAATACATATTTAAAAGATAAAAATATTGTTAATATTAGAAATATTCAAAATGACATTATATCTTTATACAAACAAGATGCCTCAAACTATGATAAAAAAAGAAAGTTAAAAATTCAAAGAATATATGAAATGATCCCCTCGAATCTTGAAAATAAAAAGAAAAGGATTATTATTCAGGAAATTGAAAATAAAAGAGGAAAATCTTATGAAGAATACTTAGATGAATTTGATTATTTAATAAATGCCGGAATTGCCTTAGAAGTAAAAGCCATTTCAACACCTACCTTTCCACTTATTGAAATAAGTTCTAAAAATCTTTTGAAATTATACCTAAACGATGTTGGATTACTTACAAATATTTTATATAAAAACAATATAAGAGCAATACTTGATAATAAGAATAGTATAAATTTAGGTTCAGTTTATGAATCTGTAGTTGCTAGCGAATTATCAGCACACGGGCATAACCTATTTTACTATGATAACAAGAAAAATGGAGAAGTAGACTTTTTGATTGATGATTATGATAATTTATCTGTTCTTCCAATTGAAGTAAAATCTGGTAAAGATTATAAGATTCATAGTGCAATTGAAAAATTTTTAGCAAATAAAGATTATAGTACTAAAGAAGGAATAGTTTTATCAAATAACAAAGATATATATTATGAAGATGGGATTTTATATTTACCTATTTACTATATAATGTTTATATAAAAATTGCTTTTTGAAGCAATTTTTTTAAAGATTAAAAAAGATTACTTTCGTAACCTTTATAACCATACACCATAAGTTATTGCTATCATAGCAAAAATTAAGCCAACAGTCCAAAATAATTTAACAATATCGGTTTCTTCCCAATTTAATTCCTCGAAATGATGATGAAGTGG
>CAKONT010000143.1 GCA_934097255.1 uncultured Bacilli bacterium | reverse complement strand
AAATAGCTATTCCAATTATTATAGTTTTAATGGCTATGATTGATTTAGGTAAAGCTGTTATGGCTGGTGAAGATAAAGAAATAAAAGAAGCACAAAAAATGCTTATTAAGAGATTAGTTTATGGTGTTGTTATTTTCTTTGTTGTAACAATTGTTCAAGTTGTGTTTAACCTTGTAGGTCAAAATTTAAGTAGTGGCGATAGTAGTGTTTGTTGGATTTGTGCAACTAATCCTAGTAAATGTCCTTAAGTCGAATTAGTAAATTAAAAGTAAATAATCATTGTTATTTGCTTTTTTTTTTGATATAATTTTGATATAAATAAGAGTTATTTTAGGAAGGGAAAAATTTATGAAAGTTACAAAAAAAGAAATGTTATTATTAACAGCAATTTGTTTATCATTTTTGGTAAGTCCAGTAATAGTTAATGCAAGTAATATTTATGTATTAGATGTTTGTTCAAATATTTTAGGAAAAGACTTAGCGGATATTTTAAACTATATTTTTCAAATAATTAGAATTGTTGTACCTATTTTAGTTGTAATTCTTATAACGATTGATTTTACTAAAGCTGTTGTTGCATCAAAAGAAGATGATATGAAAAAAGCACGACAAACAGCAATAAAAAGAATAATAGTTGGAGTAATAATATTTTTTGTTCCAACAATTGTAAAAATTATTCTTTGGTTAATCGGAAGAACTGATTCAGCTTGTACATTTGGTTAGGGAAAAATAAAATGAAAAAAATTGCAGTAGTTATTTTCTTTTTGATTTTTTTAACTGGTTGTAGCTTAAAGTATGATTATAAAATTGATAAAGATGGTGGAATAATAGAAGAGGTAAAGTTAGTTGTTTCAAGAGAAAAAATAAAAAAAGAATATGTATCTAAAATGAGTACTAACGGCTTTAGTGAATGGAATAATTGTTCAATGTCTTCTTATGAGTGCAGGGAAAAACTTTATATGGGATCAGAGCAGTATTATATAAAAAAATATATAGAAGAAAAGATTGAAGAATATTATCCATCTATTTCATCTTTAGCATCTTTAGCGGTAGTTGATATTACTGATAGTGATGTCATTATTTCTTTAACAAGAAAAATTGATAATTATAAGAGTTTTAAAAGTTCTATTATATGTGAGGTTGGAAATTGCAGTAAAAAAGGTTGGAATACTATAAATATATCTTTTTCTGATAGTAATTTATTTTCGAAGTTAGACTCTTATTCCATTACTTTTGATACATCTTTTCTTGTTTTAGAAAATGATAGTGATCGAAAAGAAAATAGAGTTTTCAAAAGTGATAAATATTACTGGAGTGGTAGTGATTCTAATTTTTCCGGTGTTAATATTTCTATATTTTGTTATGATATTGTAAAGCTTATAGTTTTAATGGCAATTTTTGTTATAGGAATATTATTTATAATAAAACAAATTCCAATGTTGATATTTAAGTTTAAGAAAAAAAATAAGATTTAAAAATGAAAGATGGTGAGAGTAATGGAAAATGAAGATTATGATAGTGAAAATTCAAAAGAGAATTTTGAAGAAACACTAAGAAATAATTATGCTAGAAACAAAAATAGGAATAATTATGGCTTATCATCTGTTAAAAAAAATAATAAAGCGAATAATCGTAATGGTATCAATAGTAATAATGGCGGTTTAAAAAAAAGATTAAATAATATAATTAGAAATAAAGCTAATGTAGGCAATACGAGTAATAATTC
>CAKONT010000142.1 GCA_934097255.1 uncultured Bacilli bacterium | reverse complement strand
ATCTTCTAGTGAATTATTTACCTTTTTATCTTCTATTTGATCGTATAAATAAATTGTATCTCCGCCATCATTATAGATTGGTTGCTCTAAACTCATCGGAGGAGTTATTGCATCTAGCGAATTAATAATATCACTTTCTTTTATTTCTAATATTTCACTTATTTGTTTTAGAGTTGGTTCATAACCATTTTTTATAGTTAATTCATCTTTCAATTTTAACGTTTTATAAGCAATATCTTTTATACTTCTACTTACCCTTATACTACTATTATCTCTTATATATCTTTTAACTTCCCCAAGTATCATTGGAACAGCATACGTTGATAATTTAACATCATAAGAAGGTTCAAAATTATCTATTGCTTTAACAAGACCAACACATCCTATTTGAAATAAATCATCCATATTATCTGTCTTATTACAAAAAGGGCGGATTATTGATAAAACAAGTTTTAAATTTCCCTCTACTAGATCATTTCTTGCAAATTTATCCCCTTCTTTTAATTTTTTAAACAAAGCTTTTATCTCATCTTCTGTTAATACCTTTAAACTATTTGTATTTACTCCTGTAATATCTACCTTATATTTTGCCAATTAAAAAACTCCTTTCACATACTTAATGTGTATAAGAAGTTTTTTTTATACATTTTCTTAAAAAAAATATAAAAAGAAATGATAAAACGATTATTAAACTAATTGTAATTTTTTTATTTTTATTCAAATATTTTTTTATTGAAAAGTGTATTTTTTCATTTAAATAAACATCTATTTTATCTAGTAATTCATTTTCATAATAAATACTTATTTCTCCAAGACGTTCACCTTTTTTAGTATTAAAATAAATATCTTTTAAACCATCATACTTAAGTGTAATCTTACTAGAAACATAATTATTATCTAAATAATAATAGTAATTTTTTGATGCTCTAATATATATTTTATCTTCTTTAGAATAAACGGTATTTAATACTAATAATTGATCATTTTTTGCTATAACTTTTCTTTTTTGATAATTATTTTTCATTAATTCATAAATTTTTTTTGTATCCAAAAAGTGATATGGCGTAGATATATCATAATTAGAGTTTAAAATAATTAACAATAAATTATTATCATCTATCGATGATGTTGTTATCAAACAATATTTTGCCAATGTTTCTGTTCCAGTTTTTCCACCCAAAATATAGTCCATACCTAAATTATTTTTTTCTATATAATTAAAAACAGTGCTTTTTATTTTGGTTTTATCACTCGCAGTATATTCTTTTGTCGTTAAAACTTTTCGTAAAAAATCATTTTCTAAAACTTTTTTATACAAAATAGCTAAATCATTTGCAGTAGAATAATTATTTACATCGTCAAGTCCAATTGCATTAGAAAATGAGGTATTTTCCATTTTCAACTCTTTTGCCTTATCATTCATTAAATCGATAAATGTTTTATCTACCATCTTTACATTTTTTTCTAAAATATATGAACAATCTGCACCAGATGCTAATAAAAGCCCATAAATTATATCTTCATAAGTATATAAAGTATTACTTTTATAACCACTTACCATAACTTGATTATTTTTATAATAATTGATTATATCTTCTTCTATACTTACTTTATCTTTTAAATTATCTATATTTTCAACTGCAACAAATGCAGTCATTATTTTTGTTAATGACGCTATATATGTTTTTTCAGATGGATTTTTCTCATAATAAATTTTGTTATTATCTAAATTAATCAAAAG
>CAKONT010000141.1 GCA_934097255.1 uncultured Bacilli bacterium | reverse complement strand
GTTTTTTTAGATTAAATAAAAAAAGATGAGATAACGATAAAAAACTTTCTTTTTAATATGCTTTTTTTCTCTTCTAAAAAATATAATTCTAAACGTTTAATGAATATTAAAAGACAAAATTTATATGAGTTATCAATATTTGGTAGCAATAGAAGATTAGGTAAATATATGAAACAAGAATTAAGTTTTAATATTTTAAATCCTAAATATACCGAAAAATCTATGTACGAAGAAAGTATTTCCTTTATAAAAGAAATACTTTTTAATCCTAATGTAAAAGATAATGCTTTTGATAGTACTTCTTTTGATATTATAAAAAAGGATTTAAAAAGAGATATTTTATCATTAGAAGAATATCCTAAAGAATATTCATTTTTCCGTCTTAAAAATGTAATGGATAGTAATAACCCATTTTCTTTTAATATAGATGGATATGTCGATGACTTAGAAAAGATTACAAGAGAAAGTTTATTTGAATATTATAAAAAAGTGTTTGATAATTCGACGATTGATATATATATAGTAGGTGATATATCATTTTCTTATATGGAAGATTTAATAAGAAAAAACTTTAAATTTAATAAAAGTAATAGAATAAAAATATTACCTGAAAATAAATATCTTCCAACTCGTAAATCTATTTATGAAGTAAAAGAAAAAAGTAAATTTAAACAAACACAAGTACAAATAGGTTTATCGATAAAAAATATGACTGAAAAAGAAAAAAAATATGTTGCTGTTATATATAACAATATTTTAGGTAATAGTCCTTCTTCTAAATTATTTAAAAATATTCGTGAAAAAAAATCTTTTGTATATAATATTTCTTCTTCTTATTATAAGCATGACGAAGTAATATTTATTACTTTTGGAACACTTATTGATAATGTATCTTCTGCTATTTCCGCAGTTAAAAACGAATTAAAAAAAATGGAAAATGGTCATTTTAGTGACGATGATATATCATCATCAAAAGAATTTGTTTGTAATTCTTTAAAAGAGTTTGACGAATATCAATCATCTATTGCTGAATATTTTTTTGCAATAGACTATTTAGGAATTGATGATATAGATATATCTATTAAAAATATTAATAGTGTAAAAAAAAGTGATATAAAATCTTTTGCAAAAAAAGTAGTAATAGATACAATTTATATTTTGGAGGAAGATAGATGAAAGAAATAAAAATTAATAATTTTTCAGAAAAACTTTTTTATGAAAAATTAGATAGTGGATTAGAAATATTTATGATACCTAAACTAGATCGTAAAAAATATTATATTTCTTTTAATGTTAAGTATGGAAATTGTTATCATTTGGTAAAAATAGATAATGATATAATAACAATTTCTCCAGGTACTGCTCATTTTTTAGAACATAAATTATTTGAAAAAGATCCTTCACCATTTGATTTTTTTAGCAAAAGTGGTACAGATGTTAATGCTGCAACAAGTATTCGTTACACAAGTTTTTATTGTTCTGGTTCTACAAATTTTCAAGATAACTTAAAATATATGTTAAATTTTGTTACTCATATTAATTTAACAGATGAAAATGTGTTAAAAGAACAAGGAATAATTAAAGAAGAAATAAAAATGACAAATGACAACCCTAATCGATTTTTATATGATAAAATTCGTTTTAATACCTTTAAAAATGATCCTTTTCGTTATAAAGTAATAGGAAGCGAGGAAGATATTTCATCGTTAGCAAAGGAAAAATTACAACTATGTTACGATATTTTTTATCAACCATCTAATATG
>CAKONT010000140.1 GCA_934097255.1 uncultured Bacilli bacterium | reverse complement strand
CCAATACTTGAAAGTAATAAAAAAAGTTTAGTATATTTTGAATTAACTGAAAGCAAAGAAAAATATAATAAATTAATTATAGATCCAAAACCAGATAGTTTATTAAGAATTACAATGCACGTAAAAAAGATAAATAGAAAAATCGATATAAAAGAGCAAGAACTTTCTACATTTAATAGAGTTGGATTTGTTGCTGTTGAATGGGGAGGAGTAAGGTATTAAAATGGAAAAAGGAGAAAAATTAAAAAAAGATGGTTGTAGAAATACCTTTTATGCATTGCTAGTTTTGAATATGATTGTAACAGCTTTAATTTTTATTGCACCAAATTTTACTCACAGAGGTGGAGGAAGAACATATTGTCAAGAAGCAGTTAAATGTGGAAAATGCGTAAACGAAATGAAGGAGTGTCATTATTATAATGATGATATGACTATATCTAACGATACAATTAGGTGTGAATGTGAGGTAGAAAATGAAAAATAAAAATATTTTTTATATAATAGGTAGCATTATATTAGTAATTATTTTACTTTACCAAATTGCCTTACTTTATGCGTCAAGTAGACCTGCTATAAAAAAACCAGTCCTGTATTTATATCCAACAGAAAATACAAATATTACAGTTAAGTTTGAGCATCCTGAATATTTGACAACAACTTATCCTAAATATAATGATGGTTGGAGTGTAAATGCTGACACTAATGGCAATTTATATGATGAAAATGGTAAATATTATTATGCTTTATATTGGGAAGAAGATTATCATAATAAACCTTCCTTTAAAGAGGGATTCTATGTCGAAAAAGATGATGCAATTGAGTTTCTCGAAGAAAAACTATCAATAATTGGTCTTAATGATAGAGAAAGAAATGAATTTATAATGTACTGGCTTCCAATACTTGAAAGTAATAAAAAAAGTTTAGTATATTTTGAATTAACTGAAAGCAAAGAAAAATATAATAAATTAATAATAAATCCAACACCAGATAGTTTATTAAGAATTACAATGCACGTAAAAAAAGTAAATAGAAAAATTAATGTAAAAGAGCAAGAACTTCCTACATTTAATAGAGTTGGATTTGTTGCTGTTGAATGGGGAGGAGTAAGATATTAATCTTACCTCTTTTTATTTTAGTCATTTTTTTATATAATTATAGTATTATTAAATGGAGGATTTATGGATAATAAGAAAGAATATATAAATAATGAAATTGATACTAAAAAAAGGGAAAAATACTTATTAAAAGTATTTAAGAAGATATCAATCTATGGTTTAATTATAACATCTATTATACTTGTAGGTAATGGAGTTGATCATTTAATTGAATCTTATTGTTTAATAGGAGCAGATGGTCTATTTATTATAACAAGTGCATGTAGTTCATATATGCTTAATAATACTGAAAAAAAACTTAATGAATTATATGAAAAGAAAATCGAATTAGATAGTGAAAATAATAATAAAATTGATACTAATGAAAAATATGAAAAGCAAAAAGATATATCATATAATTATGATGAAGATTATAACTTAAATAATGACTTAGGCTTTTCTCGTCGCAGAAGATTAAAATAAAATTAGTTCTTGGCAAAATCACTATATAATGATTTAATTATAGTGAAAGAAGTTAAACTTGCCAACTATTTCTAAATTTTATGGCATTATAATTAGAATGTATTTTCAGTAAAGTGAGTATGGAGAACCTAAATTCAAAAGAGAATAGTTCTCTTTTTATATTGACACTTATTTTACTGTAAAATAATATTA
>CAKONT010000139.1 GCA_934097255.1 uncultured Bacilli bacterium | reverse complement strand
ATACTATATTTATATATAAAAGTATTGTTACTCTTTGTTACTTTATTAAAACTACATATTTTTAATATTTAATTCTTTTTCATTATAACATATTTTCTTACTTTTAGCACTACTATCTATTACTTTTAAATATGTTTTTAAAATTTAAAAATGGTCCTCAAATGAAGACTATTATATTTCATAATTTTTATTTCCAACCAGATTCCTTTTTCACTTGATTTTCTAGTTCACGTTTTTCTTCTTCTTTAAAGTTAGCACTTTCTTTTCTTGTGGCTAACTTACTAACAATATCCAAAACTATTGGAAGTAATAATATTAATATTAAGCCTACAGCAATTTTAAGGCACATGTTATTAACAAAGATTAATATAATGCTTATAAATATAAATGGTATAGTTGAAAAACTTGCAGCAACATGAGCTTTATGCCATATTTCTTCTGACTTTAGATATATATTGTTTTTCAATCCCCAAGAACCAATTTTGCAAAATTGAAAACTGATTGCTATAACTAAATAAAACATCAGTAAAAATATATTAAATATTGTTCCTAAATCTAAAACGAACTTAAACATTGCTATTCCCCCTTGTATTTACATTCTTATCAAATTTAATAAAATTAACATTAAACATAATTATTACCTACCTCCAATAATATTTTACATCTTGACGCAACGTCAATGTCAAGAATTATTTTTGATAAATTCTATTATCCATATACCAACAACTACATCATCAGTATTAAATACTATTTTCAAAGTTATTTTTTCATTTTTAGTATTTAAAGCAACAAACACATTGCCATTAAATAAACTATATTCAGAATGTATTTTATAATCGATTAATGTTTCATTTAATTTTAGTGTATTTAAGAAAAAGTCCTGTAAACCAACAAGTTCAATTTTTTCATGACAATATTTCTTGAATCCCAATATATCTTTATTTTTAATCATTTCAAAAAGCGAATCAATGATCTCATGTTGCTTATTAGTACGTTCACTGATATGATTATCTTTACCATTTTTGTAATCTTCAAATAATTCGTTTATCACAAAGTCTTCCAGTTCATCATCGCTTTTATTTGTAATTAATTTTTTTAGTTCATTAAGCAAAACAAAATAATTAGTTACTTCTTTAATTTGGTTTAAATATTTAGTTTTTTCTTCACTAATAATGTTTAAAATATTATCTTGATTAAAGTTTTGCATTAATAATTTGATTTTTTCTAAAGAAAAATTCAACTTTCTAAACGCAATAATGATTTTTATTTTTTTTACTTCTTCGTAATCATAATAACGAATATTAGATTTTTTAACACTATTAAGATTAAATAATTCTTCATAGTATCTAATAGTTCTTGATGATATATTCAATTCTTTTGTTAATTCTTTAATTGATTTCATTATTTAGTCCTCTTTATTGATTTTTAAACTGATATTTGCAAAAACATTCTCCCATTTCACCAATTATTAGTTTAATAACATTATATCAACAAAAAATATTTTATCTTTTTTTTATATTATATACTAAAATTAAATATTTTCTATACTTGTTTTGATTTTAAAAATGCTTTATTTGATTATAAATAATACTTTTTTATAAAAAAAGCTAGCTAACTATTTGTTGTTAACTAGCTATTATAATTTATTTTCTAAAAATTCTTAGATCATCTGTTTTATTAACGCCAATAAATCGACCTTTCTCATCATACATATAGTTATAAACTCTTGTAACACCACCAAATGTAAATGAACTTGTGGCCACAGAATACGTC
>CAKONT010000138.1 GCA_934097255.1 uncultured Bacilli bacterium | reverse complement strand
TTTATTATTAGAAATAGCTAAAGTTTTTAAAAAAGCAAGTGAAACTGAAAGTATGGCATTAGCTCCTAAATTACTTTTATTTTCTGTACCATCTATTTTTATAAGAAGTGTATCTAGTTCTTTTAGAGATTGTATATCTTTATTTATAATAAGTGGTTTTATAATACTTAAAACATTGCTAACAGCATGTCTTACACCTTGGCCCATAAATCTTTCTTCGCCATCTCTTATCTCAACAGCTTCATTTAAGCCGATGCTTTTACCAGATGGAATACTTGCTCTTCCCATAAAACCATTTTCTAAAATAACATCTGTTTCAATCGTTGGATATCCTCTAGAATCTAATATTTCACGAGATTTTATATCAATTATTTTCATATTAGCCTCCAATTTTTTTATTTAATAAAAGTATATCATGTATAGTGTTAAACATAAAGATTTTAAGTGTAAAAATTTATGTTTTATATTGCTTTTTTTTGTTAAAAATAATATTATATATATATAAATAATCTAGTAAAAAGAATGAAATGGAGGGACTATTTATGGAAATGGTTTTTTTAACTAACGAACAATTTAATACTTTTTCATATAATCATCCACTTCATTCTTATTATCAAACAAGTATGTACGGAGATTTAATGTCAAAATATGGTTATAAAGCTGAGTATTTTGGTTTCTTAGATGAAGAAAAAAGACTTACTGCCGCTGCACTTATTTTAACAAATAAATTATTTGGCAAATATAAATATGGATATTCTCCAAGAGGAATACTTGTAAATTATGATAATAAAAAATTAGTTAGTGATGTTACTAATACACTAAGAGAATATTTAGAAAAAAGAAAATATGTTTTTTTGAAAATAGATCCTCCAGTTGTAAATAATAAAAGAGATCACGAAGGAAATATAATTCCAAGTACATATTCAAATGATGTTATATCATATTTAAAAACAATTGGTTATGCTTATTTTGGTGAAAATAAATTTTTTGGTACTTTAAAGCCTAGATGGAATGCTATTTTAAAAATAACTGGTTCTAGTACAACACTATTTAAAAACTTTGATAATCAAGTAAGAAACAAGATTAGAAAAGCACAAAGTAGAGGAGTAGAAATATATCAAGGAAATGTAAATGATTTTAATGATGTCAAGTTATTTTATAGTTTTGTTGCCAAAAAACATTATAGAAAATTAGACTATTATCAACATTTTATTAATTTTTTCAAAAATAACTTTGAAATATATTTTGCAAAATTAAATTCACAAGTTTATTTACAAAATATTAAAAAATTATATGAATTAGAAGTTGCTAAAAACGATGAGTTAAACACTGAAATTCAAAATAAAACTTCATCAAATTCAGTAACAGAAAAACTAATGAATAGTAAGTTACAGTCTGATAAACTTGTTAATGTGTATAAACAAGAACTTATATTAGCATCTAATTTATTTGATAAATATCCAGATGGAATAGTTATCGCTGCAACATCTATTATAACTGAAAGAAATGGCATTGAATTATTAATAGATGGACAAAACGACGAATATGGACTATATTATCCATTATATTTACTTAAGTGGTTTATTTTAAATAAATATGCTAAAGAAGGGGCAATTTACTTTAATTTAAATGCTATAACTGGTTATTTTAGTGATAATAATAAATACCGTGGATTAAACGAAGCAAAACTAAAGCCAATTGGTTCAAAAATGTATTTAAATACAAGTACATGAACAATATAAATTCCAAAGCACTTGAAAAACTTGTTTCAACATACGGAAACGGCGAAAAAGTGTTGAGCGAACTTA
>CAKONT010000137.1 GCA_934097255.1 uncultured Bacilli bacterium | reverse complement strand
CGCCTATTCCATGTAAAAATAATAGTAACGGCATGTTTTCTTCTTTTTTCTCTGGTAAAAATATAATGTAATTTATAGTGTTATATGGCTTTTTATTTAACTTATAATATTTTTTTTGCATTACTTAAATCCTTTCTTAGAAGCATTATAACACATAAAAATGAAATATTTCGTCTTTTTTATTTTACACTTAAAATCCTTTTCAATTCAAAATGTCTTATATCATTTCTAAGCTCACAAAAAGCTGTAACATAATAAAAATCCTTATATTTAAAAAGATGAAGTGGATGAATTATTCTTTTAGATTGTCCACCGTCAATGTCGTTATATATTATCTCTATTTTATCGTTTTTTCTTATTGATAATTCTATTAACTTTTCTATTTCGCCAGGTGCTTTTATATCTATATTTGAAATATATTTACTTTTTTCATCATAAATTGAATACATTTTATTTGCTTTGTCTAAAAAATCTTGATATTTATTTAGATACTTAAAATTATTTTTCAATAACACATCATAAATACTATTTAATAACTGAATATCATACTTATTAATACTTGTATAATTTTTAATTTTATCAATCATAAAATAGCCACCGTTTGGACCCTTAAAAGATTCAATAGCAATACCATTATTACATATTTCTTCTTTGTAATATCTTATCATTCTTTCAGTTACACCAATTTTTTCAGATAACTGTTTTATTGTATATATATTTCCCGTATTTAACAAATCAATCATATAAATCATGTTCGCTAGTTTTCCCATAGTATTACCTCTTTTTTCAAATTATTATAACATATTTTTTAGTTATAAATAGTAAAAAAGACTTAAGTTTTTTTAAGTCTAAATAGTATAATTATTTTTTATATTAAAAATCTATTTTAACCATAGTAAGCACTACGTTAGTAAGTTCTTTAAACGATATTGATGTATCTTCTGATGATCTAACATTTAAAGTCAATACTTCATCAGCTTTTAAAACCGCTATAATGGTATTGCTAACATTATTTAGAGTGTTTTGTTTAAAAAAAGCATTTATATTACTACTTGGAAGAGGTGAGCCGTTACTTCTTAACATAAATGTTAGTGTACAATCAACGCTAGGATTTCCACTAAAGAAATAAGAAATTAGATAGAAGTCAGATACTTGAATACCAATAGCGTTTTCCGTATCATAGTTAGCATCAAAAGCAGGTCCACTGTTATTTAATGGAACAAGTGTCTCTGTATCTTTTGTAAGCTGTAAAGTTTGTTGTGTATCTAAATATCGTTCGCCATAAGAAGAAATTATAGTTCGTCCAGCTGGTCCTTGTGGTCCCATTCCTCGATAAAATAAATCATTTAAAAGAATTAATCGTAATTTCAAGACATTAATTCCTTATTACTATTAAAAAGTAGTGTAGAAGTTATTAAATTCTAAATAATTTTATAAAATAAAAAAATAAGCAGTTCAATTTGACTGCTTATTAATATATTTATTTTTCTTTACTAGCAA
Source organism: uncultured Bacilli bacterium (assembly GCA_934097255.1). The sequence continues at coordinate 316 of CAKONT010000137.1, read as the reverse complement.
GTTTGATAGCAGCATTTGTATATTTCATAAGTTCTTTTTTATTCTTAAATCCACAAGTCATTGCGAAGTAATCAGTATATTTTGTATCTTCATTAACATAATTCATTTGTAAGGATTTATTAATATTATAGTTTTCTTTTGCACTAATATCATTTAACTTAAAGTAATCTTTAATTGTTAAATTATATCTTGCATCCTCATTTTTAAATTGTTCGTATAATTCAGTAGTCATAAAGCAATTATCTATAAGTTCTTTATTATTTTCAAACTCAATAACAACTTTATTTTTATCTTTATAATTTGTTACATTAACAAT
>CAKONT010000136.1 GCA_934097255.1 uncultured Bacilli bacterium | reverse complement strand
CTTTTTTAAGACTTAAAAGAATTGCTGGTTTTGTTATATTAACTATATTCTGTTCAATTTTCAAAGACCATTTTCTTTGTCGCCCTCAAGCGACTTTCTTATCTTATCACCATCATTTAGTTCTGTCAACAACTTTTTTAAAAGTTTTTTTCACAACTTAGTAGTGATAATTTCGCTGTACAAACTCTTCCGTAGAAAATGTTTTGTCACTTGCGACGTGTTTTATCTTAACATATTAACAAATGCTAATTAAGATAAATTTTCTTATTTTTTGATATTATATCATATATTAATAGTTCTTTCTCCAAAATACTCTTAAATACTATTGTTGATATTCTAGGTAACGTTTGTGCCGGAATAAGATAATTTTCTTATATTATGGAATTATGTAATATTATTTTTGATTATGTTTTATACTATTATTTGTATAATATAGCCAATAAGCTTTAAACTTTTACCAAATGAAAGGAGAAAAATAATGAAAATAAATATAAATACTGACTGGAACGAACTATTAAAAGATGAGTTTAATAAAGATTACTTTATAAATCTATTACACTTCTTAGATAGCGAATATTCAAAACATTTTATCCATCCTGCACCTTATAATGTATTTAATGCATTAAACTATACTCCATATTCTAATGTTAAAGTTGTAATATTAGGGCAGGATCCATATCATGGCCGAAACCAGGCTCATGGATTAAGCTTTTCAGTTTCCCCACAAGTAGCAGTTCCACCATCATTAGTTAATATCTATAAAGAACTTAACTCTGATTTAAATTGTTATATTCCCAATAATGGATATTTAAAAAAGTGGGCCGATCAAGGTGTATTGCTGCTAAATACAGTTTTGACTGTAAGAGATGGTGAAGCAAATTCACATAAAAATAAAGGCTGGGAAATCTTTACTGATAGAATCATTTCATTAATAAATGAAAAAAATGATCCTGTTGTTTTTATACTTTGGGGGAATAATGCCATAAAGAAAACAAGTTTGATTACTAATCCTAATCATTTAATAATTACAGGTGCCCATCCAAGTCCACTTTCAGCATATAGAGGCTTTTTTAATAGCAAGCCATTTTCTAAAACAAATTCATTTTTAAAATCTATTGGTAAGTCTCCAATTGACTGGCAGATAGAAAATATATAAAAATAAAGCTTATTAACAAAGGGGGATCTGTTAATAAGCTTTATTTATCTATATAAACTTTTGTGCTGTCATTACTAATATGCCTTCTTAGCCTTAACCTTTTTATAAAATGAATATAAATATCCACCAAAAACGCCAAGTACTCCTCCAGCGGCGAATGTTAAAATAATATTTCCAATAAATGCTCCAACAAGAATTCCTATGCCTACTCCGGCAGCTATTCCTTTTGTCAAGTATTCATAATCATCATCAGATAAAGCTAATTTTTCCAACATCCTATTTGCCTCCTCAATATATTACCCTTCTATAAATATTATTTTATAATATAAATATTACATATTTATTACGTATTAATTAATAATAAATAAATTCTCTCTATAACTATATTACAACTTATACATATTTTTGTAAAGAGTTATTTTATACCTTTTTCGATATTTTTAATAAACTTTTTATAAGTTTGTTTTAATTATTTTTTATCTTGCTCTGTATCACTTATTTTATTAATAACTTATTTAGGTTTATATTTATTAGACGAACAACGGAAACAAAATGTTTCAAGAAAATAAAAAAAGCAACTTACATTTGTAAGTTGCTTTCCTGGTGGCTCGACCAGGAATCGAACCAGGGACACGAGGATTTTCAGTCCTCTGCTCTACCGACTG
>CAKONT010000135.1 GCA_934097255.1 uncultured Bacilli bacterium | reverse complement strand
GTATTCAGATTTAACTTATTTAAAGAAAAACTCTGATGCTTTGTCAAATGGAGGAATAAAGTTTTTATCTAGTGATGGCTATACAATATCTTTTGCTAGAATTGGAAAAGAAGAAGTTGTATTGACAGTTTTCAGTACCGATAGTAAAAGTACTTTGGTAAAAATACCATATGATATTTTAGGTAAAAAAGATTTGCCATTAGTTGATTATTTTAAAGAAAAGTTAGAATATAAATTTGTTGGTAACAATGCATATCTAGTTTGCCCTCCACATAAGTCATATATATTAGTTATGTAAAAAAAAGCACGTATTGTGCTTTTTTATTTTATAGCTATATATAAACCCCCAAGAAATTTATATAATCGAGATATCTGCTTTTTTTATTTGTTTATCAAAAAAAGTTTTATAAATTTCTCAAATTAGTGTCAAGAAAAATTTATGTTTTTAGTTAAAAATCATTAAAAAATATAATATAAATAAGATCAAAAATGATAATTTTTTTAAGTTGTAGCATAATACAGTAAAAGTCAGGTGATCCAAAATCACTATATGAAGATGTAACATATAAAGGTCATTGGGGAAATGGTGATTATTGTATAAATATTCATAATGATGATGAAATTGCTTATGTAATGACTTTAATAAATCTATCCTATGATATTAGTTAACAAAAAAACTATTAATAAGATTTTTGTAATTATAAAATATATTAACTAAGCATAAGTGAATAATATAAAAAAGTGTTATAATTTTAAAAAAAATTCAAAATTGTAACACTTTTTTGAATTTTGTGATATAATGTATATGAGGTGAATTGCTATGTTAATTAAAAGAAATCAATATCTTGAAAACATAAGAAGATTTTACGAATCTAATTTAATTAAAGTTTTAACTGGTGTTAGAAGATGTGGTAAAAGTGTTTTATTAAATCAAATTAAAGATGAATTGATGAATGAAAAAAGAATAAAAGTAGATCATATTATTTCTATTAATTTTGAAGATGTTAAATTTTATAAAATTAAAAACTATAATAAATTAAATGATTACATTTTAAAGCAAATTATCGATGATAATAAATATTATATTTTCTTAGATGAAATTCAACATGTAAAACAATTTGAAAAAGTACTAGCTTCGCTTAAAGCAACTCAAAATGTGTCTATATTTGTTACAGGAAGTAACTCAAAACTTTTATCAGGTAGACTTGCAAGTTTACTGGTGGGTAGATGTAAAGAATTCAAGATTATGCCTTTTACTTATAGCGAATTTATTAAGTATTATGAAGAAAATGGGTTAGAACTTCCTAAAAAACCTTTACAAAATTTCATAAGATTTGGTGGAATGCCTCAACGTATGGATTATGACATAGAAGAAGATATTAAAGAATATTTAAAATCTATTTATTATGGAATTATTGATAAAGATATATGTAATACAAAAGCAAAAATAAATAAAGAAACATTCATATTGATTTCTAAATATATTATCAATAACGCTTCAAAAGAATTTTCAGCATCAAGTATTGTTGAATATTATAATCAAAACAATACAGATACAATTTATAGTGAAAATGTGTATAGATATTTAGAAAAGTTAGAACAAGCTTGTTTAATATCTAGAGTAAAAAGATATGATATAGCAACTAAAAGAACTTTAAAACATATTGAAAAACAATTTGTTGTTGATAATGGATTCTTATTTGCTTGTAATGATTCTAATAAAATATTTGTAGCACACGCATTAGAAAATCTTGTTTATAACGAATTGTTATGTAGAGGATATGATGTTAAGATTGGCAAAACATATAAAGGTGAAATTGATTTTGTAGCAATGAAAGATGGTAAGAAATGTTTTGTCCAAGTTGCATATTTACTATCAAGTGA
>CAKONT010000134.1 GCA_934097255.1 uncultured Bacilli bacterium | reverse complement strand
TTAAGGTATGTAGATGATACAGTTCTCATTTTGAAAAATGAAAAGGAATTAAAGAATAAAGAGGTTTTTAAAGAATTATCAAAATTAGAGCAGGCATTATCGGTATTTTTTAATAATGAATTGGGATTGAGGATTAATGAGAAAAAAACAGAATATAAAATATTAAAAAGTGAAGAAGATCTAAATCTCTTTATATCAAATAATATTAAAAAAGTTTCTAACAAGGATGAAGAAATAAGTACAAATTTAATAGATAACAAAGTAAAGGATTTTCTTGAAGTATTAAAAAAATATAGATTTAATAATAATACATCTTTTCAGTTTAATATATCAAGTGATGAAAAAGAAAAGTTAAAGGTCATATTTGAAAATAAGTGTAAAAGCTATATGAATAAAAGTGACATAAAAATGCAAATAACAAATATTATAGCTGATAATGATATAGAATTGACCGTTGGGGAAATGTATATTTTAATTGCATTATTTTGTGTTAAAGATAAAAACAAAAATTTTATATACTTAAAATATTTAATTAATTCAATAAACAAAAATTTTAATCCAAAAGATAAAAGGATAATACACATTTTGTTAATATTATTGAGCCAATTAGATCAAAAAAGTATTAGCAAAAAAATTGATAGATTAATTGAAAAGTACAAAAGAGATTTAGAAAAAGATAACTATGGAAAGTATATTCTTATACTTCGTAATGTATATAAAGTAGATGAAAATGTTGATATGATTGAAGATGAAAGCATTTTTAATCAGTTATGCTATGAATACCATATAACAAGCAATACTAGAAAAGGTGCAAAGATATTAGCTACAAATAAAACTGAATATTACAAGTTTATAAAGGAACTTTCAAGGTATGATAAGCACGATTTAAATGAGGCAATTATTAATCAAATTAAATATTTTGTTTATTATTATAAGAAAGAAAATTGGGACTCATCATTTAATCATTTTCAGAATATTTTTCATGAGATATGTAAAGAAAAATATAAACTAGAAGATAAATGTGATGTTAATACAATCATAAGTAAATTATATAATCAGGGATTAATAGAGGTAAGAGATGAAGTTTTAATACGAAAATTTTATGATAGGAGAAATTTTAATCCTGTGTCACATCCAAGTAAAAATGGTAAGGCATCTGTAAAAATTTCAAGGGAGGTTTTAAATGATTTTAAAGATGATATTTTGAGTTTAATGTTAAGTTTTATAGAATATAAAGATGAAAAAAAGCGGTAATGAGGATGCGCTAAAATGAACTAAAAGTAAAATTAAAAATATTGGAAACTGGTGTTAAAGATAAGCTTTATATAAGAAATTGGTACAGTAGAGATTAAATAATGTAAACACTTTGTCGAAATTTGTAATACGATTAACATTGCAAATTTCGACTTTTTTTGATTTAATACACAAAGACAATGTCAATATAAACAAAGAAATAACTAATCAATCATAAAAAAGATTAGCCAAAAAAAGTTAAAAATTGTGAGGTAAAAAAATGGCATACAAAAATAATTATAGAGTAGTATTAACAAATGATTTTTTAGGATTAAGCAAAGAATTAAGTGCTCCAACGAGACATGAATTAAATATAAAAATAGAAAATCAAAAAAGAATATGGAATGAAAAAATAAATAGAGAGCTTACTAAACAAAATAAAGAAGAAATGAAATTAAAAGCAGAGCAAATATCTAATATGGATAAGCATAAAATGAATGAATTTTCAAATATATTGAAAAAAAGATATATTCAAACATCTAAATTGTATTATGATAGTCTTATTAACAAAGATAAATATCAAAAATATATTAGTAAAATACATGTTCCAAATTTAGAAGAAATAAAAATAGAATTTAATTTACCTAAAAAGAGATTTTTAGAATTAATTT
>CAKONT010000133.1 GCA_934097255.1 uncultured Bacilli bacterium | reverse complement strand
GCTATAGCGAACATAATTTTCTCTATTACGTTGATATAATTCCTTTTCAGTTTCTCGTTCACCTTTTAAATCCATAATATTTCGACGAGTAATTGCTGGTTCCTCTCTTCTCAAATATGAAGGTATACGATCTGGGGAATACTTATCTTTAACATTTCTTGAAGATGCTTGATAATCTTCATATTTTTTTTGATACTTTTTATCCTTTAAATCTTCATATTGTGAACCATTATTGTTATATTTCACATATGGGAATACATTTTTATCTTCAACATTATATCCTGAATAACTAGAAGCAAATTTCTCAAATGGTGAATTGCTACTTTTATTTCTATTATACGCTGTATTACGATCATTATCATCAATTTTAGGAATATAAAAATTCTTTTTATTTGCCATTATTCTTCCTCCTGATATTCATTTTTTTCTAAAAATTCTTCTGCTTCTTTTACAGTTTTCATAAAATCATAGTCTTCTTCTTTTTTAAAGACACTTTTACTATATACTTTTACAGTTTCTTCACTAATTATATCTATTATAACTAAGGCAACTTTATTAGATACTTTAATAAAAGGCAAATCAATCATTGCTCTTTTTAACCAATGAAAAGGATTAACTGTATGAATAATTACACTTAACACTTTACCAACACCCGTCGCATTAGCCTTTTTAGCTAATTTAGCAATTTTAGTTTCATCATATTTTTTCTTAGCATCAAGTAAACTAAAAATGGAAGACAATTTATACTTTTTCATTTTTCGTAATATTCTTCCAGATAATAACATATCTACTCTATTTGTAATATAATGAGCAAGTTGCAAAAATTCTTCTGAACTTAACTCATACATTGGATATTTAGACTTAGGATAATAGACACTGGCTATATCTTGAATCATTTCCCATGAAATTTCACCAAGTTCACTAAACTTTTGGCTAACAGGTTTCATGGAAGATTCTTCATTAAATCTATTCTTTGAATTTAGTATAATTCTTTTTATTTTTTCATTATCTATTTCAACATAACCTACTGATTCTTTTTGTTTTTTTCTAAATGAAACAAAGATAAACAAAATATAAAGAAGTAAAAATAATAAAAATCCAACACCTATTCCCGCTAAAAAAGGGCCAATAAATTCTTTTAAAGATATGTTTTCCTTAACTCTAAAAAACCAAGCTGATATATCATTAAATACATTTATTATCATAATATGTTTCCTACTTTTAACAGTTCTATTTTACTATAAAAACACATTTTTTGCAAGGTAAAAAAATATTTACCAATGACGTTAGCATCAAAAATAAATGATAATATTAATAATCTTTATCATAAAATTTGTCTATTAACTAAAATCATAAATAAAAACGCCTTTTTAAGCAAATAGTGAATAATTTTACTTTTTTATTCACAGTCCACTTTAAAGACGTAATCACTATACATTCTTTTATTTTTTTCTATTTACACTTTCATTGTTAACATATGTTTCCCAGACATTTAATCTATCCGATTCATTAATTTCACGTATTACACGTGCTAGAACACCATCAACAAAGATATTAATAAACTCTTTTGTTGGAACAGCACTTGCTGTTTTAATATCTACTTGTATTAAATTCAAAGGTATTTTATCAACTCTCTCAAGTCCAGGAATTCTAAATCCAGCCTTACCAATTAATGTCATTTGCTTTCTAAGTCCCGTAATAATAAATGCTGTATCAGGCGGAGCCTTTACATAGGAAATTCCAAAGAACAAAACCAAAACAATAATCAAAACTGCCACAATAATTCCAATTGTGTTTAAAGTAGTTAAAATCATTTTTTCCCTCCTAACTTATATATACACATTTTAACATAAATTATCACTCATTACAACAATTACTTTATTATATAATATTATATAATGTAAAAAGGTCTCAAAA
>CAKONT010000132.1 GCA_934097255.1 uncultured Bacilli bacterium | reverse complement strand
TTGTTGTATCTTTTTTTATTTCTAAAAAAATTTTTAATTTTTTCAAAAATCTATTGACTTCTTATAGTTGGTCTTTCTTAAGGCATATATCTGTTTTAAGATTTTTATACAAGTACTAAATAATTATACGGTTTTATGTATACTTTTGCAATGTTAAAAAATATTATTTTAATATATAGATTAGCCAAATTGTGTTTTAGCAGTTTTGCCAATAGCTTACTAGTTATTTAATAATATTATTCTTTTTTAAAACTTCTTCTAAATATTCATCATTTTGTATAGTTAACAGTTTTTTAGGATGATATTCTTTTAATTTTGCATTCCAATCAAATAAGTTAATTATTAATTTATCTGTAAATGTTTTACTATTTCCTCTAGCATAGCATCTTTCCTCCAATACTTTTTCACTATCTAATGTAGGATACGCCAGATAATATTCAATATTATTTTCTTCTAAAAAATCTAATAAATGCCAATGCATTGATGTTAATACAACATCATATTGTTCTATTGCTTCTAAAACAGCTTTATGATAATTATCAGGCCATTGGCTATTTTCTGGTCTTTCTTTTTTTCCTTTTCGTTTTTCATAAGGAATATGTTCAAAACCAGTATTATCCCATTTATAATAGCCAGATTCCAAATCTATAATATTATTATACTTATTTCCAAGTGTTGTTTTCCCTATTGCGCCAAATCCTGCAACTATAATTCCTTTACTCATTATTATCACGTCCATTTTTTATAATATTTATTATTCTAACTGCTTCTTCTTTATCCGATTTCTGTTCTTCAACTGATAAATCAAAATAACTAGTATTTATTTGTCTATTCCACCTATCGACAAATTCTTTAGGTATTGTTAAACTCCCATCTTTATTAATCCTACATTTACCAAAAAGATGACTTTGCCATCTTGACCATCTATTATGTTCATAATTTGCTAATTCTTCAATTAAATTATTATCTTCCATATAGACCTCACTAAATTACTATATTTATGTAAAAAGTATATCATTCAATACCAATAAAAACAATAGTTTTAAAAGAAAAATCTAAATACTTTTACGAAAAAATTATCTCATTATAAACAATCTCTTCAGCAGAATGTTTATAATTATTCATCAAACCAACCCACAATAGTTGATTTGTTTCTTTTAATTGCTCATTTGTATTATCTTGTTCAGCCATTGCTTTAATAATTCTGTTAATTCTTTCAGTTGCTGTTTTATCTATTTCAGCAAGATGTTTATTTAATGTTCCATTCATCAATAATTCAGCATATAAGCCTCGTTTGTGAGTTTTAATATAATTTAACCTTGCTCTGCCATATTTGCCTAAAAGCACATTTTCACAACAATCTGTATTGTTTTCAGTATCTTCTTTAACTTTTTGCTCTTTTAGTCTAGTAGCTTCCTCAAGAGGTAATCCTTTTCCTAGATAATATTCTGGAAAATAGTAATCACCATCTCGCTTATACCAAAATCCGTTATCTTTATCATATATTTCATTTTTTAATTCCTTCATAATTCAAATCCTCCTTTTAAGTTTTATCTTGCGTCATTTTTGTTTCTTGCCTTTTTACGAATGTCTGCATCTTCTTTAAGTTCAACCTTTTTATTAAGGTTATTTGCAATTTCATAATCATCATCACTAAAAATTCCATTTCTATATAGGTCATCACTAACAATTTTATAGTTTTCATCTTTGTCGTAGTTAATTCTGTTTTGAAAGTGTTTCATAATGTTATGCCAAAATTGTTTTAGCTTAGATACTTGTCCTTTTAAACCGTTTACATCTTGTTGTAATTTATTAATATTTTCATCTTTCTTATTTATTATTACATTTAGTCTATATATCTCATCATCTCTGGTTTTATAGGTTTAAAATAGATATGTCACAAGTATATTGAAAATAAAATATTGAAAGAGAGCACCAAAAATGATATTGTTT
>CAKONT010000131.1 GCA_934097255.1 uncultured Bacilli bacterium | reverse complement strand
AGCAGGAACAAAATACCGAGGAGATTTAGAAGAAAGACTAGTGGAAGTAATTGAGAGGGTAAAAGGAGAAAAAACAATCTTATTTATTGATGAAATACACAATATTATTGGAAATAATACAAATGAGAGCTCACTTGATATAGCTAATATTTTAAAACCAATTCTAGCTAGAAATGAAATAAAGTGTATTGGCGCCACAACACTTGATGAATATTATAAATATATCGCTAAAGACAAAGCTTTATCAAGGAGATTTCAAAACATATTTATTGAAGAACCACAATACGAAGAAATGATAATGATTTTAAATGGTATAGTAAAAGAATATGAAAAATATTATCAAGTAAAGTATTCAAAAGATGTATTAAGAACAATAATTGAAAAGAGCAGTCTTTTGACTAATAGATATTTTCCAGATAAAGCCATAGATATTTTAGATGAAAGTGGCTTATTAGCAAAAAATAAAAATAGAAATTATGTATCTAAAAATGATGTCAATAGAATAGTTTTTGAACTTTTAGGTATAGATTATATTAAATTTAAAACAAACATTAATAAAAAACTTAACTTTATGCAACTAAAAAAATATTATCTAGATTATTTCATGCAAATAACAAATAGAAAAACAATTGTTAATATTTTAATAAATAATGATTTTTTTGAAGAACTATTTGATGATTTAAAACTAATATTTAATATCACTTTTGAAGAAGTAATAAATATTGATTTTTCAGAATATACCGATCAACATTATACATCCAATTTGTTTGGTGCTCCAAGTGGTTATGTAGGATATGAAAATGGAGGTATACTCACTGAATATGTTAATAGATATCCAATATCAGTTGTGATTATTAATAACTTTTCTTTAGCTCATATAATAATAAGAAAACAAATAGAAAATATCTTACGATTAGGAATGATTAACGATGGTAAAGGACGAAAGATAAGTTTTAAAAATTGTATTTTTATTTATAAAAAGGAAAATAACGATACTCAAAAAATTGGTTTTAAAACTAATGATACAGCTTATAAAAATACCTATAATTATCCATTAGTTGATGAAGTAATAGATTTTAAAAAAGCTTTAAAAAATGTAAGCAAAGAAAAGTTAAATTATATAAATAAAATAGTTAAGAATTATGAAAAGAATAATTATTCAGTAAAAATAGAAATAAAAAATATAAATGATAAAGATGCAAATGAAATAATAAATATTTTAAAAGACATAAGTATTTTTAAAAAAGAAAAGATGAACATTGTTAGAAAAAATGACAAAGGAATTATAATTATTGAAAATTAATAAAATAGTTTAAAATAATGTAAGATTGTGTTATAATAATATGACGAAATAAGGTAAAAAAATATGGGTAAAGAAATTAATTTGAGACTTAGTGCAAATAATTTGCATTTGAAAAACATTTTTACAGATGAATACTATATTGAATTAGGTAACATTGAAATTTCAGTTATTGAAAGAATTTTAAATAGAGAGCTTATAAGAATTGAAGAAGTTGCTTATTTTCCTATTCAAAATAAAGGACTTGGACATAGTACTTTAACTAATGAGGAATTAAAGAACATGTTACCTTATTTATATTTTAAAAACCTAAATGATAAAGATATTAGTAAACAACTTTTTATTACTTATGGTTTAGTAAAATATAAAAACAATGATAAAGAAGAAATATTCATTCCAATAGTTTTGTTGCCAATAAAGTTGTATTATGAAGATGGTCAATTATACATTCAGTTAATTTCAAGACCAATTAAGAACCCATTTTTACTTAAAATATTTAATGATAATAGAAACTCAGATTTAATTGTTGATAAGTTAGATACTATCTATGAAATTGATAAGCTATGCATGAGCTTTTCTAAGATAGCACAATTTGAATTGAAATTAGAAAATTATCTTACTTTTGCTTTTGTAAAGAAAAAAGAAACGATAATTAATCAAAACAAGTTCCAAATACTTCCAGATGAT
>CAKONT010000130.1 GCA_934097255.1 uncultured Bacilli bacterium | reverse complement strand
AAATGGAAAAAATTTAAAAAACTTTTTTTTACCGAAAGTGAAAATAAATGCAGATAAGGACAAGATTTACATTGTACTAAAAGCTATTTCTGAAGTAATGGACAAGCCAGTAAATAATTTCTATATTCAAGAAAAATTTGAAATCGTGGAGGTAGAAAATGAATAATATTGTTTATACTTTATATTTAGATTTTAAAAATGAAAATGAAAAGCTTGTTAGATTTAGAATCCCACAAGTACCAGGTGATTTGGATAAGGATAAAATTATAAATTTAATGAATATCTTTATTGAAAATCAAGATATTTTTGATTTGGATAGCAAACTTATTGAAAGTCTTGGAGCTAACATAGAAGGAAGAACCAACAGCACTATTAAATAAATAGTAATATTAAATATAAAAAAATTATAATTTTTCTTATTTCAATATATATTTATATGAAATGTTATTAAATAAATTATTTTTATATTAATAAAACCAATAAAGAGGTGATTTTATGGCAGTTACAAGAGATAGTAAGACTACTACTTTATCAATTGAAATTGAAAACGGAACTGATAGCAAGGGCCAAACAATTTATAAAAAGAAAACTATTACTTCAATCAATGAACAATTAACAGACGATATTTTATATGCTTTTGCTGGCCAAGTAGCAGGAATCCTATCAGGTGAACATAGATACTACTATGTAAATGATACTTCTATGCTAAAAAACTCATAGTAAAAAAGGAGGGATAATACATGAGCTATACTTTACAAATGGTTTTTGAAACAATTGTTGGAGAGCAAATCACTTACTCTATTTCAGATGTAAGAACTGATTTAACTCAAGAAGAGATAAGTACATTCATGGATTTTATTATAACTAATAATGCTATTACTACTTCTAAGGGTAAAGTAACAAAAAAGGTTAAAGCTACTGTTGTTCAAAAAACTCAAACTAGCTATAACTTTGCTGAATAGTTAAAATTATAGAGGGGTTAACCCTCTATTTTTTTTTATTACTTGGAGGATTTAATATGAAAGGTTTAAGGGGATTTGATGAACATCTAAAAAAATTAATGTTGAAAAAACATATTACTCCATATCAATTATCAGCCAAAACTGGAGTTTCAAAAAGTTATATATATGCGTTATGCAATGGGACTAATACAAACCCCTCAATTGAAGTTTGCAGGAGAATAGCTTTTAGTTTAAATATTGAACTTATTGAGCTAATTGATGTTAAAATAGATTTGAAAGAAGGTGTTAATAATGACTAAAAATAATTTATCTATTGACTTTAAAAACCAAGAAGTTGACAAAGATAAAGTTGAAGCAGTTACTAAATTCTATCAGGAAAAAAGAAAAAATGATGTAAATGCTACAGTTAACAGAGGTAATAAAGGTATTTCTATTAGAATTAATAAATAGTTTGGAGCAATTTCTTTGACTGGTATTCCCGCCCGCCCTCCCGGTCGCCACCATATTCACGGCACCAAAGGTTTGCGGGAATATAAAATTTTGAGGTTGGCCGTGAATATGATAGGCTCGTGTTAAAACATTTTCGTCCTAACTACCCACCCTCCCACCCGGAAGGTCGCAAAAAAAAATATCTCGGATCCGTGGGGAGGAGATATTTTTTTTGCTCGTGTTCTAACATTTTCGTTCTATCTTCCCAGCCCACCCACCCTAAAGGAGATAATATTTTTGCTATTACAATTACTACTTATAGTATTAAATTTTTGCTTTAAAATTATTCGTTATTCTTTAATGTTGATAATATGCTTTATATTACATATAATAATTATTATATATAAACTAAAGCACATTTTAATTTTATCTTTAATAACATCAGCCTTTATTATATTATTCCTAATTATTTTAAAATAATTTTGTCTGCCTATATCTGCCACCCGAAAAAGTGCAGGTTATTAGCCATAATTCTAAGGCTCTATGACTCTCTCAGGCCTTCGAGCCTCCTATAGCCTAAGAATTATTGGGCATTAAACTAGCCCTTTTTTCGGGTACCCGGCAGGGCAGTT
>CAKONT010000129.1 GCA_934097255.1 uncultured Bacilli bacterium | reverse complement strand
GTATTTATCTAGTTATATCTTAAAAGGAAGTAGTAATGGAAATACTTGTTATACAAAGTGTGAAAACAAAGTTACTATTACTGATAATGGAATTAGTGATGCTGTTTCTAAAGTATATGATGCTGTTGTGTTAATTCAAAATTATCAAAATGATAATTTATATGCGACGGGAACTGGTTTTGTTTATAAAGTAGATGATAAGTATGGATATATTTTAACTAATTATCACGTCATAGAAAATCAAACGAAAATTGATATAGTTTTAACAACAGATGAAATTGTTACTGCAAAATATTTAGGTGGTGATAGTTATTTAGATATTGCTGTTTTATCTATACCAAAAGATAAAGTTATTAAGGTTGCGGAGTTATCTTCGAGTGAAAATAGTAAATTAGGAGATACTGTTTTTACAATTGGTACACCTGTTGATTATGAATATCGTGGTACTGTAACAAGGGGAATTTTAAGTGGAAAAAATAGACTTGTTACGATAGAATCAACAAATGGAGATTATATTGCAAAAGTATTACAAACTGATGCAGCAATGAATCCTGGAAATAGTGGTGGACCACTTGTTAACATTAATGGTCAAGTAATAGGAATAAATTCATTAAAATTTGTTGAAGAAAAAATTGAAGGAATGGGTTTTGCAATTGCAATTGAGGATATTTCAGAATATCTTGATACATTAGAATCTGGAAAACAAATAAAAAGACCACTTCTTGGTATTACAATGGATGATGTTGCTAACTCATTTTACCTTAGAATGCAAGGAATAATAATCGATAGCAATATTAAAAATGGTGTTGTTGTAACATCAACAATCGAAAATACAAATGCTTACAATGTTTTAAAAATAGGAGATGTAATAACTAAAATAAATGATACAAAAGTTAATTCTCTTGCTTATCTTAGATATGAGCTTTATAAATATAATGTCGGAGATACAATAAAAATAACTTTTATAAGGGATGGAAAAGAACAAGAAGCAAAGATAAAACTTGTATCTCAAGATTAAAGAAGGAATAAAATATGAAAAATGATAAAAATAATGAAATAAATAATGATAATAATACTTTTACTTATGAAATTATTTCATATATTTTTATTTTTTGGCTTGTTGGCCTTTTAAAGAAAAATAGTAGTAAAACATTAAAATTTCATGTTGGTCAAGGAATGATTCTTAGTATATTTCAATTTATAATACTTCTACTTATTAGTATAATTAATGATAAAGAGTTTTCTGGTATGTACTATGGATTTTATAATAAAATATATAATGTTACCTCATTTTCAAGAATAATTTTAAAATTTTTGACAGTTTTATTTATTTTCATAACTTTATTTTATGTAATCTTTGGAATAATTAGTGTTTTAAAAGGTAAAAAAAGAAAACTTCCTATAATTGGACATCTTGCTTTTTATTATTAACATATTGTTTATTACAAAAAGTTGTGATAAGATTAATCTAAAGTAGGGAGGATGTTCTAATGAATGATTTTTCAAAAAAGCTAAAAAACTTTATTCTAAAAAATAAGAAAATGTTATTATTTATTGTTATTTTTATTATAATATTTATTCTTTTAATTAACTTTATTTTTAAACTAACAAGTAGTAATGGAGTTTTTAAAAGATTAGAAAATGGATTAAATAAAGAATACACTGTAAAAACTTCAAATGGTGATTACAAAATAAAAATAACCGGTGTTACTGAAACTGATGATAGGAATCAATTTTCTAATATTAAGGCAGATAGAGTAATTGTTATATCTTATACATACGAAAATGTTAGTTATGATGAAAACGGATTGTATTTATTTGATGGTAATTTTAAAATTTATGATAAAAAGGGGAACCAATTAGAAAAATATCCTGTCGCAACATTATCTGGTGAAACGATACAATCTGGTACAGTAGCTTATGCTACCATGGCATATGCATTAAATAATGAAAGTAATTACTTAAAAGTAGAATTTTATAGCGACTCTAATCCAGGTCCTTTAGGAAAACCTTCTTCTAAAAAAATTTCAGCTTATCCGGACTATTTAAGAAATT
>CAKONT010000128.1 GCA_934097255.1 uncultured Bacilli bacterium | reverse complement strand
TAAATGGACCAATTATTACGATTAGAAAATTTAAAGATAATTTAAGTACAATTGATGATTTAATTAGAAATGGTACTTTAACTCCTTATATGGCAAGATTTTTAGAAGCTTGTGTTATGGCTAAATTAAATATATTAGTATGTGGTGGAACAGGATCTGGTAAAACAACTATTTTAAATGTTATATCAAGTTTTATTAGTGATGATGAAAGAATTATTACGATAGAAGATGCTGCTGAACTTAGACTTCATCAATCACATGTCATATCTCTTGAAACAAGAAATATGAATTACGATAAAGACGGAGAAGTTACAATCCGTGATTTAGTAAGAAACTCACTTCGTATGAGACCAGATCGTATTATTGTCGGAGAAGTTCGTGGTAAAGAAGCTTTCGATATGTTACAAGCAATGAATACTGGTCATGATGGTAGTATGTCAACACTTCATGCTAATAGTCCCATAGATTGCTTAAATAGGCTTGAAACGATGGTTTTAATGGGTGGAATTGAAATCCCAGTTAAAGCAGTTCGTGAATATATTTTAAATGCAATCGATATAGTTGTTAATATCGAAAGATTATCAGATGGTAAAAGAAAAATAACAAGTATATGTGAAGTAGTCGATATAAAAGATGGGGAAATAAAACTAAAAGAAATATTTGCCTTCAAACAAAAAGGACTTACTTCAAAAAAAGAAGTAGATGGAGCATTTGTTCTATATAAATTTATTCCTAAAGTTTATCAAGAGATAAAAAGTAAAGGAATAGATTCGATAGATGATATTTTTCAAAATTTTAAATAAAGGAAGTGATAAAAATGACAAAAGTTATTAGTTTACTTATAAAAATAATATTAGTTTTAATAGCAATATGTTGTTTTTATCTTATTATACGTTTTGTTATAAGTAATAAAAAAGAGCAACGAATAAGTAGATTTTGTGTCTCATCAACTAAAGATAAAAAAGTATCACTTATTGAAAAATTAGAAAATTTTTATAATAAATTTGTCGATTCATTGTCAAAATATTTAGAAGATTTTCAAATTTTTAAAGATTATAGTAAAAAGTATGATAAATATTTGGATCAATCTGATATTAATATAAATAAAAGTATGTATTTCGTTGCAAATAAAATTATTATTGCTGTTCTTATCACATCTTTTGCAACTGTATCATTTTTGTTAAGAAATAGTAGTATTAGTTTTTTACAACTATTAATTGTTTTTTTAATTAGTTTTTATTTATTAGATATGTTTTTACTTGTTCATTATTTTTTGATCAAAAGAAAAATTGAAAATGATTTATTTAAAGCTGTTTATGTTATGAATAATGCTTTTAAATCAGGAAGAAGTATAATGCAAGCAATTGAACTTGTTTCAATTGAATTAGATGGTGATATTGCAACAGAGTTTAAAAAGATGTATATTGATTTAACGTATGGATTAGATTTAGAAGTTGTTTTTAATCGTTTTTTAGAACGAGTTAAACTAGATGAAATAAGATATATGGCATCATCTATTGTTATTTTAAATAAAACAGGTGGAGACATTGTAAAAGTATTTGATAGCGTAGAAAAAAGTTTTTATGAAAGAAAAAAACTTGATAATGAGTTAAAAAGTGGACTTGCATTATCTAATCTTGTTTTTAAAATTTTAGTTTGTATTCCGATTATTTTAGTTATTATTGTTTATTTACTTGACAATACTTATTTTAATATTTTTATATCTTCTTTTGAAGGAAGAATGTGTTTAGGATTAATTATTTTAATTTATTTATTATATATACTAGCTGTTAAAAAAATTAGTAAATTAAAAAATTGAAAGGGATAATAGAATATGGAAGATGAGAAAACAAGCTTAAGTAAAAAAATTTATAGTGAGAAAACAATAAAAAAAATGGAAGATAAAGTAAAATTACTAGGGATAACTAATATTAAAACTACTTTTTCTTTATTAAATATTCGCTTATTTGTTTCACTTTTGATGTTTTTTATGTTATTATATTTCTTGGATTTTGGATATTTTATTGCTCCAATTGTAAGTGTTTTATTTTATCTTTTATTT
>CAKONT010000127.1 GCA_934097255.1 uncultured Bacilli bacterium | reverse complement strand
GTACATACTTATCATACTATGTATGAAGATTATATTGGGTATATAACTAAAGGTCATTTTGATAAGTCTAGTAAAAAATTAGTAGAATATTTTACCAAGTTTTATTGTGATAAAACAGTAGAAGAACTTATTGTACCAACAAAGAAAACGTATGAACTATTTAAAGAAAAATATAATTATGATAGAAATATTCATATTATTCCAACCGGAATAGAAATAGAACGTTTTTATGATGAAAATGTAAACAAAAAACGTGTGAAATCTATTAAAGAAAAATGGAATATTAAAGATAGTGATTTTATTATTTTATATGTAGGTCGTTTAGGTTATGAAAAAAGTATTGATCTTTTGATTGATAGTCAACCAACATTTATAAAAGATAATCCTAATTGTAAATTAATGATAGTTGGTGATGGGCCTGATTTACCTAAATTTCAAAATCAAGTAAAAAAATTAAAAATAGATAATAATGTAATATTTACAGGAAAAGTACCTTGGGAGGATGTGCCATTATATTATAATATAAGTAATGTATTTGCTACGGCATCAAAAACAGAGACACAAGGATTAACTGTAATCGAAGCAATGGCGTCAGGAAGACCAGTCGTTTGTGTAGATGATGAAAGTTTTCGTAATGTTGTTATTTATGGTTTAGATGGTCATTTATTTAAGAACAAACGTCAATATAAAAAAATTATTCTTGATTTCTTAAATGCTAAAGAAGATATAAAAAAATTAGGTAATCAAGCACGCGTTAGTAGCGAGGTTTATTCGTCTAAATATTTTGCTAAAAGAGCTTTAGATGTTTATGAATTGGCTATAAAAAAATGTGCTAAAAAAAGCTTTAAAGATAAATTGAAAGAGGTTGTTTATGGAAAAAAATAAACTTGTAATTGGAAATCATAAAAATTATATGAATTTAAATGATATTTCTAAATTTTTGAAAAAAGCAAATGAAAAAATAACTACTAAACAAGTTATCATTTGTCCATCTAGTTTGTATATTCCTTATTTTATAAAACATGAATATGAAGTTGGTATACAAAACATAGAAATAATAAAACCTTTTACTGGAGAAATAACAGTTAGCCAAGCTTCGGAATTAGGGGTAAACTATGTAATAGTAGGACATTCTGAAAGACTAACTAATTTCAATGAAACAGAAATTGATATTAATCATAAAATTATTGACATTGTTACCAATAACATGAAAGCAA
Organism: uncultured Bacilli bacterium; assembly: GCA_934097255.1. Next base: position 862 of record CAKONT010000127.1, on the reverse strand, counting down.
TAGTGTGTATTGGGGAAACATTAGAAGAAAAAAATTTATTTAAAACCCAAAAATCTTTAAAACGTCAACTTATACGATATTTTGAAAATATTCCTATAGAAAAAATGAATAATATTATTATTGCTTATGAACCTGTTTGGACTGTTGGCAATGGTAAAAATTTATTAAAAAAGGAATTAAAAAAGAATGTAACTTATATAAAAGATGTATTTAATAAATTGTATAATGTTGAAATAAAAGTAGTTTATGGTGGTAGTATTAATTCATCAAATATAGAAAAGTTTAATAAAATTGACAATATAGATGGTTTTCTAGTAGGGGAAGCATCTACTAATATAGATGAATTTTTAAAAATTATAGAAGTTGTTGTAAATCAATAACTTCTTTTTAATAAGATAAAAGTTTTCGACAAAATTAGATATTTTTCATTCTGGATCAAAGAATTTTACTGTAGTATAATTTAAGTGCATAAAGATAGGAGATATAAATATGGAAAAAATTAAAGTACTTATGATAGATGATAATGAAAAACTAGTTGATATGATAAAAGAATATTTTAAAGATAAAAATAATATAGAAGTAGTTTTAACTGCTAAAGACGGATTAGAAGGTATAAATATAGTAGAATCAAATATAGATAAATATGATATCATTCTTTTAGATTTGATAATGCCTAATAAAGACGGTATATACGTATTAGAAGAAATGAAAAAAAGAGGTATAAATAAGCCTATTATTGTTGAAACTAGTTATAATTCCAGCGAAGTTATTAAAGAAGTATCGGAGTATGGTGTAAATTATTTCGTATTAAAGCCCTTTGAATTAGATGATTTAGAACATAAGATTAATAAAGTTTTTAAAC
>CAKONT010000126.1 GCA_934097255.1 uncultured Bacilli bacterium | reverse complement strand
GTGTAAGGTAATTGTGGAGAATATTTGAAACATCACAATCATTATTTTAATGGATAACACTTCACAGTATACAATCCACTAGCCATTTATATTATTTATGTAGTGGGGATTTTATAAAAATTATTTAGTCATGAATATTAAATGGATTGATAATCTTCAAATATGCAATCCTTTAGTACAACATTGTATAACTCTTTTATTGTTTTATAATATAAATCTGTTTTCGATGGTAATTATTTCTTATTTCTTCAAGTATTTTTTTAAAGATTACTTTATTTTCTAATGTGTCGAAATAATGCTACCTTGTTAATATGTCTTTTAGAATGGTAGAAAATTTTAGTTATCTTATTTTATTATCAAATTCCCTTACAAAGTATTTCCAAATGAATCTCCAAGTAGTTTAGTAAGATTTATACTATTTATTAACAAAATTATATCCTATGGATACTCATAAATTAATTTTAATAATATGTGCTATAATTGGCTACTCATAATTGTGGTGAAGAATGAAATATTCTTAACTATAAATCCCTATACTTTCTTCCTTCGGTATCATTTATATCTTCATATAACAGCTTGTTTGGTATATATGTTTTATTATATCACATTAGCTACTGTCAAACAGTGAGCAGAATTATGTATAACTTGATTTTACATTAATTGTACTGGGTAATGAGTAGTTAAACAAAAATGTTTATTTATTTAATAGATTATAATAGTAGTATTAAAAGGTAGTAATGGATATTAAGGAGTGAATTTTAATGTTGGATGATTTTGATTTTGATAAGGAAAGTCCGTTTCAACCAGGTAAACCAGTTAGTCCATATTATTTTAAAGGAAGAACTAAAATAGTTAAAAAAATTTTAAGGTACTTGAATAAAGCAGAAAAAGGTGATGTTCAGCATTATTTTATCACTGGGAAAAAAGGTATGGGTAAAACATCTTTAGCAAGATATGTTCAGGACTTTGTTCAAGACAAAATGGTGGGAGTATATATTTCAAATAAAGGAAATCATTCTTTAGAAAATTTAGTAAAACAAATTTTAGAAGAGTTGATTAACTCTGCACCAAAAGATTCCATAAAATCTAAAATTAAAAATATTTTTGGAGATTATGTTGAAAGTATTGAAGTTAAAGGAACTAAATTCAATTTTAAACTAGATGAGTATGCCTCTAGAGATATTGTTGATAATTTTTTATATTATTTGAATAAATCATATGAAGAATTATGTACTGAAAAGGGTATTTTTTTAATTATTGATGATATTAATGGTTTATCTGAATCAAAAGAGTTTGTAGATTGGTATAAAAAGTTTGCAGATTCTATTGAAATGAAAAATTATAATATTCCATTATATATTTTATTAGCAGGGTACCCTGAAAAATTTAATAATCTTGTAAATCAAGATGAGTCTTTTTCAAGAATTTTTCATTATGATCATATTGATTATTTAAATTCAGAGGAAATCAATGAGTTTTTTCAAGATACATTTGATAGTGTAGGAATTAAATGTGATGAAAAATCTTTAGAATACATGATAGCTTTTTCAGAGGGTATTCCTTTGATGATGCAGGAAATAGGAGATTCTGTTTTTTGGGAAGTTGAGAGTAATAGTGTTAATATGGATTATGCAATTAAAGGGATTGTTGAGGCAGGTAGATTAATAGGTAAACGGCAGATAAAACCAGTTATGGATAAATCTATCCGTAGTAAGAATTATGAAAGTATTTTAATGAAATTAGGGGATAAGGGAGTTGATTCATTTAAGAAAAGCGATTTTGAAAAATTTTTATCACCTTCTGAAAAAAAAGTTTTTTCCAAGTTTCTTCAAAGAGCAACAGAACTTAATATTTTGGAATCTATTGGTAAAGATAAAAGTGGAGAATATAAATTTAGTAATAGATTATATTTAGTTTATTTCATGATTTTAAATTTAGAAAAAGAATATAATTTAAATTGGTAAATTAAATGTTAAATTATATTATAAAAAAGTAGGATATATAAGGTAATATGTGTTCAATAGTTGGTCTTCAAGGTAATTTCAAAGCTGATGATTTAATAGCTATGTTAAAAACATCAAAAAATA
>CAKONT010000125.1 GCA_934097255.1 uncultured Bacilli bacterium | reverse complement strand
GAGATGGTTATAATATACCTAGTACTAGTTTTTATCGTTATTTTTTAGGATGTTATCCAATATATTTAATTAGTAGTAAAGAGAGTAATAGAGTATATAATATTATTTTATATGTATTTTTAATATTTTTTATTATATGTTGTATGTTATTTGTAGCTAATGTATTTTTTTGTTAAGTAATATTTGCTTTTTTAATTAAGATGTGATATATTAGTAATACTGTTTGGGGGGATATATATGAATAAGGATATTATTTATAATATGAAAAGAAATCGTTTTATAAAGAAAATAACAGGTAATTTAGGAAAAGTTATTGAAGAAAAAGATAAATTAATTTGTTATGTTGATAATAATAAAATAAAAGATGATCATATAAGTTTATCTATTGCTTGTTTTGGTATTAGTGATTGTGAAAGAAAAGAAGCAGAGTTATATGGATTAAATAAAAAAATATATTATGTTGTTGATGGCTTAAATACTTATAAGCATGAATTATATGTATTTGGATATGATGATTGCGAAGTTATTTTAAGAAACTGTAATTTTAAGTTTGATGCTATTATTAATGTTAGTGGAAAATGCGTATTAGAAAATACTAGTATTAAGTTTTTTTCCACTTCTTCAATATACGCTAATAAATTAGTTTTAAAGAATATTGATTGTAAACAAATTGATTCATTTCGTTCTGGTGCTAATATTATGTTTTGTGGTAGAGAAAGTATTAAAGTTAAAGATTCTTTTTTAGATAATCAAAAGATTAAGTTTTCATTTTTAGGTGCAAAGAAATTAAGCTTTTGTCATTCAAGAGTTATTGGTAAAAAAGTTATATGTTCTGCTGATACAATTATTGCTGATGATAGTAGTTTACTAGGAGCTAGTGAAGAAGTTAATTTAACTACTAAAGATTTTAGTCCAGTTAGAATTGTTTCTCCTAAAGTTATTTTAAATGATAGTGAAGTGTTACATAATGATAAATTATTTGTTTTAAAGAAATTAAGTGAACAATTAGAAATTAGGAGAATAACTTTATTAGGTATTTTAAATCAAATTAGTATGCAATGTCAGGAAAATAATTCTAAAAAAATATTAGAGTATCAACAGGAATTAAATAATGTTTCAGTTGATAAGACTTTAAAAAGAGTAAAATAATACTCTTTTTAAGTTTAATTTTATTGTGATAAAATAATTTCTATGCTATACTAATGGCATGGAGGGTTATATATGGAAAAAATAGATACTTCTTTGGCTTGTCAGTTTTGTGGTTCATCTAATGTTCAATGTTCTTTACAATTTTGTGATGAAGAGAAAAAGGTGGATGAAACGTTGGAGGCTGTGATAACTACTAAGCATAGGGTTTATAAATGTCAATGTAATGATTGTAAAAAGAATTATGTTGTTGATCATGGAATTGATAAATTTATTTTGTTTAAAAATCATTGTCAAGTAACTGAAGCAGGAGATGTAAAGTTATTAGCAGAATATGAAAGTCAAGATGAATTTGTACATGGTTATAAAATTTGTTCAATTGTTCCTTCTTATTGTGATAATAATACTTCAAAAGAAGAGACATACTTAATACTTACTGATGGTGATGAATATCCAATTGTATTACAAAAACAAGATGTAGATAGTATAATTGATAAACCAGATAAAGTGAAATCATTGACTAAGAATACTTTCTTTAATAGATATAGATAAATATAAAAACTACTTTCAATTTATATGAGAGTAGTTTTTATATATTATTAATCATTTTTTTAGTTTTATTTTTGAGATTTTTTATATTCATTGGTATATATATACTTGTTAATAAAAAAGTATTAGGGAAATTTATGTTATTTCCATTGTCACTGTTTCACCAAAGTATGCAATATAGTTTTCTTTCATTTTTTCCCTCTTGTATAATTATATCATATTTTTACTAATAAAATTTATTAATAGTATTATAATTTACGTTGTATTTAATTATTTTATTAAATAATAAAAAAACAGTCTTAAGTAAGACTGAAAGTGTATTTAAATAAATGGTGCTGAAAATAAGAATCGAACTTACGACCTATTCATTACGAGTGAATTGCTCTACCAACTGAGCTATTTCAGCA
>CAKONT010000124.1 GCA_934097255.1 uncultured Bacilli bacterium | reverse complement strand
TACTATAATTTTTTTGCGTACTTAAATAATTCAAATATTTATCAATATACTCTTTCACTTCAAATCACACATAAATTTTATCACAAAATACTTGATTTTGCTACTAAAACACTATAATTTACACTTTTGGACAAAACAAGAACATTTCTTTTATTTATTTTTTTTTAATAAATTCTCTAAGTATTTTGGTAATCGCTCTTTTTTCAATTCTTGAAACATAACTTCTAGAAATATTTAAATGATTTGCTATTTCTTTTTGTGTTTCTTCGTCAAAATTTTCTAATCCATATCTTCTTTTTATTATTTCTTTTTCTCTTGGAGACAATATTTTAATATATTTTTTCAAAAGTTCAATGTTATTTTTAGTATTTATCTCTTCGATATAATCAGGTTTTGATATTTTTAAAACATCTAAAATATTAATTTCATTGCCATCTTTATCAAACCCTATTGGATCATCTAAGCTAATATTACCATTATTTTTCTTATTACTTCTAAAATACATCAAAATTTCATTTTCAATACATCTAGCACAATAAGTCGTAAGCTTTGTCCCATGTTTCATACTGTAACTATCTACTCCCTTAATTAAACCAATCGTACCAATACTAATTAAATCATCCATTGATACGTGAATACTATCAAACTTTTTAGCAATATGAGCAACAAGTCTTAAATTATGTTCAATTAAAATATCTCTCGCATTTTTATCTTTTTTATTTAAAAGTAAATCTATATATTTTTCTTCTTCTTCCTTACTTAATGGTTCTTTAAAAACACTATTAGAATAAGAAGTAGTAAAAAGCATAAAAGTTTTTAAAATCTCTATCAAATGTAATAACAAAAAATCACTTCCTAATAAAATATATTACAAAGTTCGACAAATATTTAAATAATTTATTTTTAAAAATTAAGCCACAATAAAAGTAAACTTATGTTTACTTTTATTCTTCTAAGATAAAATAGAATTTAGTAAAATACTCCTCGTCTATTTCTAAACAATTATTAGTAAGATCAAGAAGAGGACCTTTTTCTTTGGAATAAGTAATAACTGTTTTAGATACTTCCCCACCATTATTTTGACCCGTAAAAATAAGATTTTTTAAACTATTTAATACAAAAGTTGTGTCATCAAAATTTTTAAATATTAAAGAATTTTCTAATACAAAACCTTGTTGAGATACTAAATCACTATCGATAGATACATATAATTTCCAATTAGAACTATCTATTCTACTATCTACTACTTGTGTAATTTGCGTTTTTCTTTCACATAAATTATTTAAACAAATCAACAAATAAAATACTTTTTTTAGTAAATATTTGATATCCATAAAAAAGTAATGGAATAGTAATTATAATTACAAGAAGTCCAACTAATTTTGATGGAAAATAATTATTCATATTTAGATAATAATATCCATCTACTAAAGAATACAAAAAATATGGTGTTAGTGCTATTTTAATATGTTCCCATGTACTTTCATTTACTGCTGAAAATAAAGAAACATATTTATTATGACCACTAAGTTCATACGTAAAATGTAAAATACTTCCTAAAATACTTATAAATATAAATCTAATTATAAAAATATTCATATATCTCCCTCTTATATTATAGTTAAATTATACACTATTTTTTTTTAAAATTAGAATATATATAATAAATATAAAAAGTTAACGAAATGTTAACTTTTTATATTTTAAAAACATCTAAGTAAACTTTATAATCATTGATATTAAAACAATTATCAAGATTAACATTTTTTATAATATCTATCGCAAGAGTTTCTTTTCTTATATAATCTCCATATTCATCTATTACATCAAGTAATAATTTATCTGATGTATTGTAATAAATATTTATACGATTTTCTATTTCAAAATCTTTTTCTTTACGCATATTTTGTATTTTAGAAACAAGTTCTCTTGCTATACCTTCTTTTATTAAATCATCATTTAATGAAGTATTTAAAATAATAAAATCATTTTCATCTTTACAGACATTAAATCCTTCCTTAGAATTTATTATAATATCTATATAATCTTTCTTTATTTCAATATCATTAAACATAATACTTTCATTATTTAATATTTTCTCAATATCATCTTCTTTTAAAGAAGTTAAATAAGTTTTAAATTCATTTATTTTTGAACCAAGTATTTT
>CAKONT010000123.1 GCA_934097255.1 uncultured Bacilli bacterium | reverse complement strand
TAGAAGAAATAGGAATGCGTTTTGAAACACGTGATAATAATGAAGAATGGAATAAAAAATATGAGTTAGCTAAAGCTTATTTTGAATATAATAGAAATTTGGAAATTCCAAGAGATTATAAAACATTGAATGGATATGAATATACAGAAGAAGGAATAGCTTTGGGAAGGTGGATAACAAATCAACGCCAAACATATAAAGGCCAAAATACTTGTAAAATAACAGAAACTCAAATTAAACTATTAGAAGAGATAAGAATTAAATGGTTCTTAAAAGTTGGAACTGATAAAAAAAGCCAAGAAGAAGTAATAACAGAAAAAAATAGTAAAAGAAAACAAATAGAAATGTTAAATAGAGTAAGATCATATTTAAATACACTAGATGAAAGCGAAGTATTATCAAAAGAAGAAATTAATCAAGGAATGATGGATGTATTAAATCATAAAATAAAACGTTTAAAAATAAAAAAATAACAAATGAAATTAATTAGTAAGTTTAATGCTTACTAATTTTTTTGATAATTATTTAAATTATTACAATACATATTTTGTACAGTATTTTATGTGAAATAGTTATTAAATGTCTTAATCGAAGTAATAAAAACATTTTTTCTTGTTAATTTATCAGTTTTATATACTATGAAAATTCTTCAAAATTAAAGAACTTAATAACTGGATTTTGGTATAACATAATTATTATTGTATAAAAAAATTATTAAAAAATATTTGTCAGAGTTATTATGATTTATTAATGCATGACAATATATTGTAAATAAAAGTATATAAAATTTAGTATTTATATACTTTTATTGTATAATTAACTTGGGTGATTACATGGACAATTATCAAGGACAAAAGTTTTTAGATAAAGTATATAAAGACTTACACTTATCAGAAATAGTAATGCATACAGCAAATAAATCAGACGATAAATATCAAAAAATAGAAAAATATATGCAACGTTTAGAAGATGTAACAAAGAAAGCATGTGAACATGATAAAATAAACCTAATTAAAAAATATTATTATAAAAAATATGTAATAAAAGAACAAAATGTACCAGAATCTTATTTTAAAAAGCAAGAAAAAATTGCGTTAGATAGAGGTTATGGGCATGTAAAATATGATGAAAAAACTAAAAAACAAGAAATAGAACACATAATAAATGAACAAAAAAAATCTTTAGATATGTGGCTTGATTATTTATTTAGTAAAGATACAGATATGTATCCAACCTGGTTTAAATATTATGTTTTTCAAGGTATGTTAAAACTAGGCTATTTTGATAAAGAAAAAAATAGATATACCAAAAGAACAGAAAGTACCGTAAAACCATTTATAGAATTAAATAGAGAAGCATTGTCAATAATATATTCTGAATTAATAAAAGTTTTAAATAAAGAAAATATAGATGATAAGAAATTAAATGAGTTAATAAATAATGGTAGTTTTTCAAAATTATATTCTTATGCAGTTTTAAAACTAGATTTTGTAAAAAATGATGGATTCAAAAGTAATGATGGAATATGGAAAAAATATAATAAAGGAAGTAATCCAGAGATATTATTTAATGATATAAATGGAAAAGGAACAGGATGGTGTACAGCAGGAGGGATAAAAACAGCTAGAGCCCATATAAATGGTGGAGATTTTCATGTATATTATACAAAAGATAGAGAAGGAAATTATACAAAACCTCGAATAGCAATTAGAATGGAAGGTAACCAAATAGCAGAAATAAGAGGAATTAGTGAAAATCAAAATATAGAAGCCAATATGGAAAAAGTAGTAGATAAGAAATTAGAAGAATTTCCAGATAGAGATAAATATAAGAAAAAAGTAAAAGATATGGAAATGCTTACATATATCTATACAAAACATCAAAATAAAGGAAAGATAACAAAAGCAGATTTAAGATTTCTATATGAAATAGATGATAAAATAACTGGCTTTGGATATAAAAAAGATCCAAGAATAGAAGAAATATTAGAAGGCAGAAATGTAAGAAAGGATTTAGCTCTAGTATTAGATTGTAAAGAAAAAAATATATCTTTAACAGAAGAAGAAGCATTAAGTGGAAATATAATATATCATTATGGTAGTTTAGATTTAGATAGTCTAACAAATGCCAAAGGCTTAAAGTTGCCAGATAAAGTAGAAGGAAGTTTATGTTTAGGCAATTTAAGAAGTGCTGAAGGATTAGAATTACCAAACGAAATATGTGGTGATTTAGATTTAATGGGACTAACAAGTGCC
>CAKONT010000122.1 GCA_934097255.1 uncultured Bacilli bacterium | reverse complement strand
TTTTCTTTCTTCAATCAAACTTATAATTTCTTACTTATTTCCTTTTTCTACTTTAAAAGTTCGCTGTAAACAAATATAAGACTTTTTCATTAAAATAGACTTTCGATATGAAAATTCTAATTCATCTTTTTGTAACGTTATAACATTTAAATTTTCATCTAAAACAACTGCTTCTAAAAAAATATCACTTATGGACTTATTATACGCTCCAGCATTCATAAAAATAGCTCCACCGATAGTACCGGGAATACCACTTGCCCATTCAAACCCCTCATATCCTTCTTTTGCTAAATAACTAGCAAGCTTAATTATACTATATCCAGCACCGACACTAATAGTTGATTTATCATTATCTATTTTTATATCATTAAATTTATTTAGTTTGATAATTATTCCATCATAATCTTTATCACTTGCTATTATATTTGAACCATTACCAAGTACTTTATAAGAAACGTTTTCTTTTTTTAAATAACTAATAAGCTTTGTTAATTCATCGATATTTTTAGGATAACATACATACCTTGCTACTCCACCAAGCTTAAAAGTTGTAAGATTTTTTATAGAAACGTTTTCTTTTATTTCTAGATCACTTATTTCTTTTTGTAAATTCATTTTACTTCTCCTTTATTGTCTCTTCTATTACCTTATATATTTTTGTACAACTATCAACAACCCCTATTTTTTTTGTTTTATTTTTCATATTATTATAAAGTACCTTATCAGACATAATTTTATCTATTTCTTCTAATAACAAATCTTCATTAAAATCTTTTTCTTCCATTAAAAAACAAGCATCATTTTCTTTTAAATATAAGGCATTTAAATACTGATGATTATATGGCACAAAAGGACTTGGTATTAAAATACTTGGTATTCCAAGTGCTGTTATTTCAGATATTATTGTTGCGCCGGCACGAGATATAATTAAATCTGTATATTTTAAAATACTTCCCATATTATCTACGTAAGAAACGACATGAACATTACTAGGAACTTTTTTATAACGAACATCATTATATGAAGACTTGCCTGTAACTAACAACACTTCATAACTTTTATCTTTAAATTTGTTTAACATACCAACAATTTTTTCATTTATTGTCGATGAACCTAAAGAACCAGTTGTTATCAAAACTAATTTTTTTTCTAATGATAAATCATAATCTTTCTTATCACCTTTTTTAGTATTTATAATTTCTTCACTACGAGGATTACCAGTAAAAACTATTTTTTTACTGTCAAAATATTTACTAGATGAGGGAATAGAAATACAAATTTTAGTTGCATAAGAACTTAAGAATCTATTCGCTTTTCCTGGAACACTATTTTGTTCGTGTAAAATAGATGGCACATTCATCTTAGATGAAGCAATAATAACAGGAGCTGTAACATATCCTCCTACTCCAATTACAATATCTGGTTTAAACTCTTTAATTATTTTTTTACATTTATTGACATTTAAAAGCATATTTTTTCCGAATTTAAGAAGTTTTATAGGATTTTTACTTAAACCACACATATTAATACCAACATAATCAATATTTAAATTTGGAATAATATCTTTTTCCATTCTATCAGTTGTTCCAATATACAAAAATTTACTATTCTTATCCATTTCCTTTATTTTATTTATAATAGAAATTGCAGGATAAATATGTCCACCTGTCCCACCGGCCGTAATAATATATCTCATCAAATCACATCCCACTAAAATTATATCATAAATCTATTTAGTTATGAATAGTATTATTTTTTAATAAAAAGATTAAAAACTCATTGAAATAATAACTAAAATTTGATATTCTTTAATTATATAATAAAGGAGTGATAAGATGTTTAAATTAAAACACAAAAAAATATTTTTATTAGTTTTATCTTCATTCGTTTTGTTAAGCCTAAGTAATGTACATGCAGCAACTTTTGCAGGATTTACATCATGTGAAGGCTCTTCTGAATACAAAAGTCACGAAGTATTTGTCGATGTCAATGAAACGCCAACATATTGTGTACAACCTGGTTATTATTTATATAATGATACCACTTATACAGTAAAAAGTTTTTCTGGAACATACGATTTTACAGATAGATATGGTACTTTAGGTGCAACAAATCAAACTTATAGTTATAGTGCTTCCGATGTTTTATGTACAATTTCTGCAAATAGAAGTGAAGTTCATTCTTTAGATTGCGGAATACGAAATCTAATTTGGAATTGTATAAAAGATAGGAATAATTGTAACACAAGTTGTGATAGTAATGGATATTACATTACTGATAACTGTACTGAAGGAGAA
>CAKONT010000121.1 GCA_934097255.1 uncultured Bacilli bacterium | reverse complement strand
AGATTTACTCCTTCAAATATTAATAGTTTTAATGCTATATTTTGTAGTTTATTTTGTTCAGAATTTGTGTTACTTAATTTCTGCACATAATATTTATTACAAAAATTTTCCGGAGAATAATAACCATATATTTCCTCTTCTGATAAAGTTAAATCTGTTAATATCTTTTTTGCTTCTTCTTTTTCATTTTCCTTAATTAAGATTTTTATTAATAATTTCCTAAGAGTATTTCTATATATTTCATTAACAAAAATAATTAGGTACTTAGTAGGAACTGCAACTTTGTATAACTTTAAATCTTTACTAGTAGATACTAACTCTTTTTCTATTATTTTCTTTGCTGAAAAATAATCATTATTTTTGATATATTTTAAAATTAAATAATAGTTAAAATTATTATCCTTATTTTTTTGTATTTCTATTCTCTCAAAAAAATCTGATAATATATGTTCGTCATCAATTTCTAAAAACAATAATAGAAATTCTTCACTTAAATCGTAATGAAATTTATTACTATTTTCATTTAAAATATTTGCTTTTTCCAATAAGGATTTAGATTCCAAATATTTTTTCTCTTTTTGTAGGATATAAGATAAATCTTTATAATACTGAAACTTGTTAAAATCATCATTAGGAATATTAATATACTTTTTATATATATATTCAGCTTTATCAAAACACCATTGTCGTATATAAAAATTGATAAGGCTTTCAACTGAACTTTGATAATAAATTCCATTGCGACATAAAGAATTATTTAATAAAAAAAGTCTTGTTTTTAAAACAACTTCAACTTGTTTAAAAGCATTTTTCTCATAATAATATTCTTCAAATAAATAAGTTATTTTATTTATTATAAATCCGTAGTTACAAATAAAAATTAAAAATAATATAATTACTGTTAAAATTTTAAAAAATTTTAATTTCACTTTGTATCTTGGATTATTAACAGAACTGTTTTCAACGCTTTTCTCTTTATTATCATTCATTTAGATTTCTCCACTATTCTCATAAAACACTTATCTTTTTCCAACTTCTACGTCCTCAATTATAATGTGAGGATTCTTTTGGAGTTCATATTGAGCTACCGCTCTTTTACATATGTCGTAACAAGTTGATAGAAACAATAATGTAGCAATGAACATTATTACAAATATCCACTTCAAATCACGCTTATTTTTTTCAACTAATCTTTTGTACTCTTCATATTCCTTTTCATACATTTCATACCCCTTTTGCAGATATCCCCTAACATGATTTTTAATATGATACTATTTTTTTCTTATCCTTGTATATTACCCACTTGGGCAATAAAATTTCTTAACATTTGTGCTTTAAACTCTAATTATAACACCACTTAATCCTAAAATTTTATAATGATATCTTACGCAACATTCCTCATTTTACGTCTTGCTTTTGTTGGGTTAAAACCCAACATACATACTTTTTTAATTATATAAAAAGACATAATTCATATTTAAAAGACCAACAAAAAGCACTTTACCATTTCTTAATGGTAAAGCAGTACCATTTCCATAGTCACTAAACAATGCAGTTTTATTAAAATCTATTATAATAGTCTTTGATATTGTATTGTTATTTAAGTTTATTGAAAAAGAGTTTTTTCCAAATGGAGATTTTGAATATTCTGTTCCGATACAAATAATATTATTTTCTTTATCATTAGTTACATATTTTGCAAATGGATGTATTTTTTGTTCATCATAACTAATTTTTTCAAATTTATTCTCTGTAATATTATATTTAAAGGAGTATCTTTGCCCAATAACTAATAGATTATTGCTATCAATAGCCCATATATAATAAGGAAAAGACGGCTCACTTAATTCTTTTACAGCAATAAATTGATCTTTTTTATTAATATATGAATATATTCCACAATTATTAGGTATTACAGAATTTATATTATTCCCTAGATTATCTTTATATATTTTTTTATAATCACAAGCAAACAATAGAACATTACCATTTAGATTTAATAATGGTTTTTTAATGCTTATTATGCCATTAAATAATCCTCGTGGAATATTTGACTGTTCTATGTTGATTATAGATCCAGTTTTTATATTATATTTAAAAACAAAAGGGGTATCGTCAACAAACATTATAGGTAAAGACGTATTTCCACAAATAAACAATAATTCTTCATCATTTAAAGAGGTCACAAAACCACCACTAAAAGAAATATCATCTTTACTAGAATATATTTCTTTAACATCTAATGTTTCAATATCAATAATTTCAATTGTATTTCCAATAATAATTATATTATTTTTAAACCTGTATAAGAAG
>CAKONT010000120.1 GCA_934097255.1 uncultured Bacilli bacterium | reverse complement strand
ACTTGGTAGAGCACTTGGTTTGGGACCAAGGGGTTGCAGGTTCAAATCCTGTCTTCCCGACCATTATGAATTTTAGAACTTGAAATAAGTTCTTTTTTTATTTTACCATAACAAATTTAATAAGAAAATAAATCTTTAAATAATTTTGTATAAACAAGAAATCTTTCCATAATAAAAAAAGAAACCAATTAAGGTTTCAAAATATCGTGGTTAGATTCTATTTTTTATTCATCTAAACTATTATATTCATTGTTTAAACAATCATATTTTTCAGTAATTTTATTTTGTTCTGCTTTTTCAAGAGAATACCACCCTCTTCTAAACATAAGTTCAAATACTTCTCTTTGTTTAATACAAAATTCATCTAACATACTTTTATATTCCTGATATAAAACTTCGTTACTAGCTTCTGTTACAGCAACAGCATAATTTTTTACCATAGATTTTAAATAACTTAAACATGATGTAATATAATCCTTATCATTTAATTCTATTCCACTTGGAACTTCAACTTTTTCATTTGATATTTTATTATTCACTTTGATCTTCTCCTTCTAAAATATTTAAAATTCGATTCATGTTATCTTCAAACATATCGTAAATATCAGTTAATTTATCTTTTATTTCTTCATCTGTAACATTATTAGACGCATCAACTGTATTCTTATAACCTTCATAATTCCAGTTAAACATATCACATAGATAGTCTAAATCTTTTCCTGTAATAATATTTGGTACTTCACTATAATTTTCCATAATTTATTCCTCCCTTTTTAATATGTTTATAAATTAAAAAAGTATACAAAAAAAAGAACGAATTCGTTCTTTTTTAATTTTTTTAATATGGTGTCCTCGGGGCGATTCGAACGCTCGACCGACGCCTTAGAAGGGCGGTGCTCTATCCAGCTGAGCTACGAGGACATCAACACATTTAGATGATTTTCATCCAAACGCATATTAATTGTATAATAAAATTTAAATTTATTCAATACTTTTATACGATTTTTCTAAAATTTTTTCATCATTAACATAAAAAACTGCTAAAGATACGTCATAATTATTAAAAATACAAAAGGATAAAATATCAATATAATCTTCATTTATCTCATGATTTACTAAAAGTGCATCATTAAAATTTAATGATATTGTATTATTTGTAATACTATAATTCAATAATTTTAAATTAGGAGATAGTGTTGAAATAAGATTATCCAAAAACAAATATCTATTTGATAAACTTTCCACAACAATCTCTATTTTTTCTCTATTATCGTTTGTATACTTTGTTACCGGAATAAAATTATTATAAGAATCCGTATATAATAAAAAAACTTTATTGATATTACTACTATCTGATATATCATAAACTTTATTTATACCAAGTTCTTTAGTTAAAACAGTTGGTAATTTAATACTCGTATTGGGAATGAATTTAAGTAGAGCATTTTCAACATATATTTCTACACCATTTATGTTATTAGAAGTTAAAGTATAAACAATAGCTTCAATTAATTTTTCTTCTTGGCCTTTTTCGACATTTAAAAGCTCTTTAGAAAAATTAATTTTTATAATATTATCATCTAATGAAATATTTAACACTTTAGTATTATTAGGAAGAATTGGATTAAAATTACTAGGTAAAAGAGCATTTTTATTATTATCTTTTACCATTGCTTGAAGTGCAACCTCAAGTTTTTTTAACATATCAAGTTCTTTATTAACATAAATACTTGTTTTTGATAAATAATCATTTGAATTTAAAGTATACAAAGTAACAGAACAATCAGTTTTAAAATTATCATTTTCATAAATAACAGCTTTATCTTCCCCAATTTTTTTGATACTAAAAACAACCAAAACTATAAAAAAAACTAATGTCGTAACAAAAATCCTATTTAATGCCTTTTTCTTAAGCATATTAAAACCACCCCATCTATAAAGATTATATGAAAAAACATGTGATTTTATCACATGCTATAAAGATATTTCATTCAATTTCAATAATTCTACTACTGCTCCAGCACGACCCTTTACTCCAAGCTTTTGCATAACATTTGATATATGATTTCTAACTGTTTTTTCGCTTATTTTTAGTTTATCAGCAATTTCTTTTGTAGACATATTAGAAATTAATAATTCAAATACTTCTTTTTCACGATTAGTAAGTATCATTTTTTTCAAAATCTTTTCCTCACTTTCAAATAATTACATTTATTTCACTTTTATTTTATGAAAAGTAATTATTTGTGTGAGATAATATGGCCTATAAATACTATTTTTGAAACTTAATTGATACAAAAACTTTATCTTCGTAT
>CAKONT010000119.1 GCA_934097255.1 uncultured Bacilli bacterium | reverse complement strand
ATCTAATTGTCTTACTGTACCACTTGCTAAATTACGAGCATTTTGAAAAAGAGGTAAATTATTTTTCTTTCTTTCTTCGTTAACTAAATTAAATTCTTTTTTGCTAATATATATTTCTCCTCTAACATCAATAGATATATTTTTCTTTAATTTTAGTGGAATATCTTTTATTGTTCTTACATTATGAGTGATATCTTCTCCAACAACACCATCTCCTCTTGTAACCCCACGAATTAAATTTCCATTTTCATAAATTAAACTAATCGCTAATCCATCTATTTTTTGTTCTACAACGTATTTTGGAGAAAAACCCTCTTTTTTTATTCTTTCGTCAAACTTTATAAGTTCATCTTCATTAAAAACATCCGCTAAAGATAACATTGGTTTTTCATGATAAACCTTTTTAAATTCACTAATAACAGTTGTTCCCACACGATGAGTCGGAGAATCAGTTCTAATATAATTTGTTTTCTTTTCTAAAAAAATTAATTCCTCCATTAGTCTATCATAAGTATAATCATCAACAGATGGATTATCATTCATATAATATTCATAACTATACTTATTTAAAATATCTACTAAATAATCAATTCTTTCTTTATCCATTTTCTTAGTCTCCTAACCATTACAACTTACATAATTATTATAACAATTATTAAAATCTTTTAAAAGATTTTTAGGAAAAATTACCTAAAGATAAAACAAAATCTTTCCTTAATCATATTATATTGTAGAAAGGTTGATTGCGTATGAATTCTTTTAAAAATAGACATGGTTTTATGTGCAATTGTAATTGTTGCAAAAATAAAAGACGAAATAGCGGATGCTATTTAGCCTTTATAGGAATTTTTTTAATATTAATCGTTTATCAATCATTTTTAATAATCTTTTTTCCATTTACTTGGAGTGCTATTATTTTATTTTGTGAAATTATGCTCTTTTTCATTCTCATCATTAGAATAATACTTTGAAATAACCTCTTCAGTTCGAACAATTTTATTTAACATATCTTTAATCTTTTTACAATTTAATAATTCATCATTTGTAAAATCTATTCTATCTGGAATAGATATTAAAACAAATAACAGTAATCTTTCATCCTCATGTAATGGATATTTTTTTTCATACAAATTATATAAATAAGAAAACTCAACATCCGAATTATTATTATAAAAGTTATATAAATCATTAATTGGAAAATCAAGTCTTACTTTATCCCAACTGATTAAGTAAGCTTTAGATGAAAGTAATAAATTATCTAGTTTTAAATTATTGTGAGTAATTGTCTTTCTATCTTTTTTATTTTCTTTAACCAACTCATACCAATTATCAATGCCTTTATTACAAAAATCAAGGGTCGCATAAACTTTAGATATATTTCTTACCAATAAATAATTACTAGGAGACATAAATATTTCATTATCAATTAAATCATTTATTTCATTATAATAACTTATTAGAGAAACTACTTTAGCTTTTACTTCCTCATATATTTTTTTATAATCATCAATATCTATTCTTTCATAAACTGTCGTCTTATTATGAAGTAAACTAATTAAATTAATCATCTCAAGGGAACTATCATACTTTGGTAAAGGATTATTATCGATATATTCATATAAATCATAATCGCCAATATTTTTATATCTTGGAAAAAAATCATAACTTCTAGTATATAAATATGTAAATGTTTCTTCTAAATCTTTATTATGCTTTTTTAATACATATTTGCCATCTTTAGTATCTAAAATAATACAACTTTTATTTTTTGTATATCCAATTGGATTTATACCATACTGCTTTAATAAATTATGTATTTTATTATCCATTATCTGGAATAATAAGCTTTGTTCCTTTTTTTATGTCGTTTATATCGTTATATAATGCTAAATCTTCTTTGGTAATTTTATATTTATTTAATATTTTGTCAATACTATCATCTTCTTGAACTAAATAAACATAATAACAAGAATAAGTATCAGTAGAAGAAAATATTTCTTTTTTAGTTTCTTGTAAAATAGAAAAAGGATTAATCTCTTCTTCTTTTTTAATTTCTTTTCGTCCCGTTTCTTTTAAAGTTTCTTCTTCATCTTCTTCTTCATAACAAGAATCATTCTTTTCTAAAACTGGTTTTTCTATTGGTCTTTTTTCTACTATTTCTTTTTCTTCTAAAGTTTCTTTATTTTCTTTATCTTCCTCTTTTCTCAAACTTTTTTCTTCAGGCATTTCTTCTTTTTTTACTAAGTTATCGATACAAACAGATATATTTACTTCTAACGTTTGTTCATCTTTTATTTCGTAATAAAAATCATCAATAT
>CAKONT010000118.1 GCA_934097255.1 uncultured Bacilli bacterium | reverse complement strand
ATATTATATTTTTGCTTTACTGTTTTTAAGTTTTTACAATATTTTATAGTTAAATTTATAAAAAGAAGTAGACATAAGATTATGTCTACTTCTTTTTAATCTTCATCTGTTAATTCTTCAATTTGTTCTTTTAAAGACTCTATTTGTTCTTCTTTTATAGATAATTCATCTTCTAAATTTTTTATTTTATTTTCATAAGAACTAATTTCATTTTGGAAATTCTCATTATCTTTTCTTTGATAATATTTTGATAAATTATTTTCTAATTTATTTATATTTTCTTTTGTTGTATATATATCTATATAATATCTTCCATAAGGAACAATTACTTTGTCATTAACATTTTTAATAATATCTTTTGTAACATCATTAAAATTAGCATTTCTATCTGTTCCATAAAAATAATATAAATCATCATTTTGTTCTATTAAAACATCACTAAATTTTGTATGTCTAATAACAACTTTTAGATTGCTATTATCTGATTCTATATAGTTTATATTAAAACCATGTATAACTAAATTATCATTCATATCAATTATTTTTTCACTTGTTATAAAATAATTATTGTTATCTTTATCTATAACTGTAAACTTAGTAAAACCAACAGCAACAAAAGCAATGCCAACACCTATTAAAATTAATGATGTAAAAAAGATTACTGCAAGTCTTGTTATTTTTGATTTATGATTAAATATAAAGTCATACAAAATCTTTAAAAAACAATAGTTTATTAAAATAAATGAAAAAATAGAAATGATTATACCTACAAATACTAAACCTGTTTTAACAAATAAAAATGATATTATAAAGCCTGCTGATAAAAAAATAATTAACATACAAATAATTAGAGCAATAAAAGATAAAAATAACTTTATAAAAAATAGAAAACATCTAATAAGTCCATTAATAAATTTATATTCAGAATGTTTTGGATCTCTTATCACAATTTTTTTTTCTTTTTCTAAATAATTATCTTTTAAAGGTTTTATCTCCGATTTATTTTCTTTTTCTTCATTTTCATCTAAAGTAAAAGATATTTCATAATAATCCAAATACCTTACTTTAAATATATGTAAAATAACAATTAAGAAAAAAACAAAACAAATTATATAATATATAGATTCAAATATATTAAAAATAATATAATACGCTTTTCCATGATTCATAAAAGATAAAATATTTTCTAGTATATATGATAAAAAACTACCTAATATCATTAATATTAAAAATAATAATACTCCTATTACTAATTGTTCAAAAATACATTTTAATTTACTTTTAAAATCCATTTGAGAAAACATGTTAATAGTCTTAGTTATATAATTAAAAAAATCATCAATGTACTTATTAATATTATTTTTAACTTGTTTTTTATTATTAACATCATTAATATCTTGGTTTAACAAATCATCAATATTTAAATTAAACATTTTACATAATTGTAAAACTTTATCCATCTCTGGATATGCCTGCTTTGATTCCCATTTTGATACTGACTGTCTTGACACTCCAAGTTTATCTGCTAAGTCCTCCTGTGACAAATTATTTTCTTTTCTTATTTTCTTTAAGTTATCTGCTAAATTCATAAAATCCTCCTTTCTTAAAAAAACTATACTATGTTAGCTGGTTGACACACTACCAATTTTTAGATGCTTTTTGTTAATTTTCGGTTGCATTTAATAAATTATTATACAATATTGCTATTTAATTTTAAATAATAAATAAAAAAGGTCTTAAAAAGATCTTTTTTCATTAATTATCACTACTAATAATTTTATTATTTAAACAAACAATTGATAATAAAATTACAATTATCGTATAAAAACTAACAATTAAAATAGAAGATGTTATTCCACTAAAATTATTATTTAATACACTTTTTAAAATATTTAAAGAACTTGCAAAAGGTAAAACTTTGCATATAGTAGCAAATGATGTTCCAACCATCTCAAAAGTAAAGTATGTTCCACTTGTAAAAGTTGTTAATTGTACTACAATACTAGCAACACCTGATGCTGACTTTTCACTTGTAAAAGAACCTATTATAATGCCTAATCCAATAAATAATGGCGATAGTAATAAAGAAGTAAAAATAGTATATAAAACATTTATATTAACTTTTAATCCTAAAAAATATGCTGTAATAAAAAATAAAATATTTTGAATTATAATAAGGGGTATTAATGATAAAAAATAACCCGAAACATATTCTAAATTTTTCATTGGACTAATTTTAAGTCTTATTATAAATGATGTTTTTCTGTCACTTGATACAAGAAGAGAAGTAAAAAGAGTTAAAAAAGATAAACTAAAAAGAATAATACCAGGAGTAAAGTTTTCAATACTATATATATC
>CAKONT010000117.1 GCA_934097255.1 uncultured Bacilli bacterium | reverse complement strand
CTAAAATAGAAAAAAGAAGAAAAGAATTAGAAAAAGATGCGTTATTCTTTTTTGAAATTCTTGCTTTATCGCTTGAAGCTGGAAGAGGGATAAAACAAGCTTTAGAAATTACTACATCTTCTATTTCTTCAAAGCTTAGTGATGAGTTTAAACAAGTCTTAAAAGATGTTAATTTTGGAGTTAATTTAAATGATTCTTTAAAGGAATTAAAATATCGTATTCCATCTGATGCTATTAATAATGTCATTTTAAATATTAGAGAAGCTAATACTTTTGGAAATGATATTGTTGATACTATGTTTAATCAAGTGGAATATATGAGAGAAAAAAGAGCATTAGAATTGAAAGCCGAAATAAGTAAAATGCCTATTAAGATAAGTGTTGTGTCAGTATTATTTTTTATACCACTTCTTCTTCTTATCTTACTTGCGCCATTTTTACTTGAGTTATTAGTATAATATATAATAAGGAGGTATTATTTATGAGTGGACATTCAAAGTGGGCCAATATTAAAAGAAAAAAAGCTGGAGTTGATGCTGAAAGAAGTAAAATATTTCAAAAATTGAATAAAGAAATTTTTGTTGCAGCTAAAAGTGGGGACAAAGATCCTGAAAATAATCCATCACTTCGTATGGTAATTGAAAAAGCAAAAGCACAAAATATGCCAAAAGATAGGATACAATCAGCAATCGATAAAGCTCATTTATCATCAAATAGTGAAAGCTATGAAAAAATAAGATATGAAGGTTATGCTCCAAGTGGAGTAGCAGTTATGGTAGATTGTTTAACCGATAATAAAAATAGAACTGCAAGTGATGTTAGAAGCACATTTACAAAACGTGGCGGAAATCTAGGAACTGATGGTTCTGTTAGTTATATGTTTACAAACAAGGGAATAATAATTATTCCTAAAGAATATGACGAAGAAGAGATAATGAGTATTGCAATCGAAAATGATGCTCTTGATTTTGTTGTTTCTTCTGACTCTTACGAAATTTATACAAAATTTGAAGATTTTATCAAAATGAATAATGCTTTAAAAAATGCAAATGTTGAAAATTTTATTATGAATGAAACAAGATATATTCCTGATAATTATATAAGTTTAGATGAAGAACATAAAGAAAAAGTATATAATTTAATTGATGCTTTAGAAGACTTAGATGATGTTCAAAATGTATATCATAATATGGAAGAGTAATAACTCTTTTTTCTTTTGTTAAATTTGAATTTATTGTATAATTAAAAAGGAAGTGATTTTTATGAAAATTCTTGTAACAGGTGGACTTGGTTTTATTGGTAGTATTACTTGTGTTTATTTATTAGAAAAAGGATTTGACGTTGTAATAATAGATAATTTATCTAATTCAAAGATTGAAGTTTTAGATAAAATAAAAAAAATAACACATAAAAATGTTACTTTTTACAAAAAAGATTTAAAAAATAAACAAGATATCGACGATATTTTTCTAAAAGAAAAAATAGATGCTTGTATTCATTTTGCAGGATATAAAGCTGTTTTTGAAAGCGTAATAGATCCATTAAAATATTATGATAATAATTTAATAAGTACTATAAATCTTTTAGAAGTTATGAAAAAATATAATGTAAAAAAACTTGTTTTTTCATCATCAGCAACAGTTTATGGAAAACCAAAAAGTTTACCAATTTATGAAGACTTTCCTTTATCTTCTTCTAATCCCTATGGTAATACTAAGTTAATAATTGAAAATATATTAAATGATTTATTTAAAAGCGATAACAGTTTTAGTATTGCTATTTTACGTTATTTTAACCCAATTGGAGGAGATGAGAGTGGTTTATTATATGAAGATCCATTTGGAATACCAAATAATTTAATGCCTTATATAGTAAAAGTTGCTAGTAAACAATTACCTTTTTTGAAAGTGTTTGGCAACGATTATGAAACAATTGATGGGACAGGTGTTAGAGATTATATTCATGTTGTAGATTTAGCAAAAGGACATATTAAAGCTTTAGAATATATTATGAATAAAACTTGTTTAGAAACCTTTAATCTTGGAACAGGTGTTGGTACAAGTGTTTTAGAACTTATTAAAATATTTGAAGAAGTAAACGACGTAAAAATACCATATAAAATTGAAAAAAGAAGAGAAGGGGATGTTGCATCGTGTTACGCATCAATTGATAAAGCTGTAAAACTTCTAGACTTTAAACCAACAAAAACTATTTACGATGCGTGTTATGACAGTTATAGATATATTAAGGAAGGAAAAAATGATGCAGTTTGAAAGACTTAAATTATTAATTGGAAGAGAAAATTTAGAAAAAATTAAACAGATGAAAATACTTGTTATTGGAGTAGGTGGAGTTGGAAGTTATTTAGTAGAAGGATTAATAAGATCTGGTATTTCTGATATTACTAT
>CAKONT010000116.1 GCA_934097255.1 uncultured Bacilli bacterium | reverse complement strand
CAGAAAAGAAAACAAAATGACTCAACAAGAACTTGCGGATAAGCTATTTGTGACTGATAAAGCAGTAAGTAAATGGGGAAACGGTAGATGTATACCTGATGTTTCCCTTTTTGAACCATTATGTAAAATATTTAATGTTTCTGTAAGTGAATTATTAAATGGCGAACGAATAGAAGATAAATCTATTACAAAAACAAGTGAAAAAATTTTAATAAAAACGATTGACTATTCAAATAGAAAAATAAAAAAAGATATAATCTGATTTGTTAGACGAATAGCTTTCTATAGAGAATATAAATTTATTAAATCACTTCTTCTTTTTTTTCACTAACAAATTTATATAAAATAAAAACTCACGAACAATTAAGTCCGTAAGTTGTATTCAAATGGAGCGAGTGTCGTAGTTATCTACAACTCTTTTCAAATAACGAAAGAATACATACTATCTTCCGTTGCTAGTAATAATATACTACGTTTTAAATATTTATGGAATAGTTTTTCGTTAATTTTACAACCTTTCGCATAAATTGTAATTTGTCGTTCTGATTATATTAACTATTATACCAGAAAAAAAGCAAATCATCTATAATAACCGATTTTGCTCTATAAATTATTTTTTTATTTTATCAAAGTAAACATCATAGCTATTTTTATGTTGTTTTTCTATTTCACTAATAAATTCACTTTTATGCTTATCACCAAAACCTGTGAATTATTTATCTCCAATAATGGTATAAGGAACTCCTGTCACTTTATCTCCCATACTTTCAGCAAAGGAATAAATTAATTTTGCATTTTCTTCATTATACCAAGTTTCAAAAGTATATAAGTTATAATAATCTCCATATTTTTCTTTTATACTCTCAAAAAACTCAAATCCATCAACAAAACCAGTTAACTCTCTTTCTCCACCTTTGTTTTCCCAAGTAGCACTATTCATAAGCATTCTTACATCACGATATACAGTATCACTTCTATCTAAATAATTATCAATAGTTTTTTCGTTGAGTTTATTTTACTTCAAACAACTGCTTAATTTTAAAGGTATTTTATAACTTGTTATTTTTCATTATAATCAGTTGCATTGATAAATAAATATAAACTATTTTCTTGATATTCTCTACAAGTTTTTTCATAATTGTCTTTTGATAGAGTAACATCTTGTAAAAATTCTTCTAATTTAATTTTTTCGTGATTGGATTTAAAAGAACTAATTTTTCTTTCAATATTATTATTTGATTATATAAAGTGCATTCTATTTTTTTATATTCCTCTGTATCATCTCCACCACAATATTTAATATTTGTAATATAAATTGCTGACTTGTTATCGTTATAAGCAATATTTCCAGAAATATTAAAGTTTTTGCATTCAGTAGATAGAGTTTTAAATTGAAAATCGTTATCCTTTTGGAATGATTTAAATATAACTATTAAAATTATACACAAAGCAACAAATAATATAATCGATATAAAAATTATTAAAAACTTCTTTTTCCTTTTTGTTTCTTTATATTCTCCCTCTAAAAGTTCATCTATACTTATTTCAAAATCTTTACTCATTTGTTTCATAAGAGAAGTGTCTGGCATATTTAAACCATTTTCCCATTTGCTTACTGCTTTATAAGTTACATTATATTATCAGCAAGTTGTTTTTGAGTAAGATTATGTTTTTTTCTTATATCTTTAATAAATTTGCCAAATTTTTCTTGAACCATAATCCTTACCAACTCCATTTCAAATTACTATTTTTCTAACTAATTACTAAATTGTAATTTATTATTTAGTATTTATATAATATAGTTTTTCACCATTACTTAGTATTTTAATATAATTAGCTCCAAATTTTTCATAATAATTATTTAAATCTGATTTTAAATATAATCTATCAAAGCCTCTATTATTTGCTTCTTTTAAAATAGCATCATTAAGTATTTTAGAATAACCTTTTTTTCTATATTCTTTTTTTATATACATTGTTGCATACCATGGAGTAAGATTAGGTTCTTCATCACAATCTTGTGGAAAAATTGATATAAATCCAATTAACACATTTTCTTCAATTAAAATTAATTTACAAAATGAATTATCAGAAAGCATATTTAAAATTTTTGCTTTTTTATTTTTGATTCTTTCTTGCTCATTAAATTCTTTATTATCAGCCCATTCATAATATTCAAGTTGAGCCACTTCATCTAAAAATTCAATTTTATCTTTCAAATTATAAATTTGCATATTAACCACATACTCCTTTCACTTCATTCATGGTACATATAGTCATAAAAAATATAATTATTTTTAAACTATTCCTTTTTACAATTTACTATTTGTGAATCACTTTTATAATCTAATTATACTACTTTTTAATGTATTTTAATAGTATTTGAGAACAAAAAAAGAGAACTACTTATAAAGTAATTCATCACTTGTACAACTGACTG
>CAKONT010000115.1 GCA_934097255.1 uncultured Bacilli bacterium | reverse complement strand
GAATAAGATAAGTTTAAAGAATAAAATACTGTATACTGATTATTTTTATCTATAACTACTTTAGCATAAGTGGTTTGATTTAATCCTTCTTCATCACTCATTGGGGCTATTTCAACATTTTCCATACCATTTATAGTTAAATTTGCCGATAAATTACCCGTAGTAATATTTTGTGTTCCTCCCACGGAGACTGTAGATAGGTATGCATAAGCAGTGCCTATAGAAAGACACGCAAAAGAAATAACTACTAAAAAAACTACGATTATCACATTAGTGTCTTTCTTCATACCCTCACCTATTATAAATAATATCACAAAAAATATTTCTAAACAATATATTTAAAATTAATTTTACTTTTTTCGACAATATTTTTTTAATAAAATAATTATGAATTAAAAATATTTTATATATAAAATTATAATTTCATTTTAACTTTACTACCATTATTTTAACCAATATTAGAAATTTTATAATGGTTATTATAATTATTTCATTGATAATTTTTGTCACTTTTTTTCTCAATTAATAAGAAATTTTTATTTAATATATTTGAAATTAATAATTAATAAATATTGCAAATGCGAATTTAACATATTATAATTGTCTTGTAAATACTTTATGTTAGCAACAAAGGAGAAATATGAAATCATTAACAAATTCGAAATTAAAGAAAAAACTAAAATCCAAGGGTATAGTTTTAGACGAAAAAAAGAAAAAACAATTTGATAATTACAGTTATTACCAAGTAATAAATGCATATAAAAATATTTTTATCACTGGAATTGAAAATATTGATGATATTGAAAAGAATATTGTTAATTCTATAGATTTAGAAAGATATTATAATACTTTTTCAATTCAACGTAGTGTTAATAGAAATGATATTTTTAGGAAAATTTTAATAAAGATATGTAGTAAATATGGACTTACTTTTAAAAATACAGAAACAAATGATGAATTAAAAAATAAAATTAAAAACATTAAATATTATAATCATCTATATTCAAAAAAAGTTATTTATAGTGATTTTATTAGAATTTACAAATTTGAACACGAACTTAGAAATGTTTTACTAAAATATACACTTATTATCGAAGAAAGTTTAAAAAATGTTTTAGTAACATATCTAAATAACATTGAAGCAAAAGATAATTTTTTTACAGATATCAATAATTATAATACAAATCAAAAAAATATTGAAAATACAATTAAATGTATTAAAAAAATATTTGATAAGCAAACAAATAAATACTCAAACCCCATAAAAAGAAAAAACGATCAAGAAATATCTGTACCATATTGGATTATCATAAATGAGTTAACTCTTGGAGAAACGCTTAAACTTATTATAAATCTAGATATCAATCATATGAATCAGATTTTTGAATTATGTCTAAAAAATTTTACTAATATTGACTGTGAAAATATTTTGCCAACAATACATCAAAATAGGATTAATTTTATGAGAGAAATATTAAACATTATTGGACTACTACGAAATTGTTTAGCACACAATCAGCCAATTTACAATTTTAATGTTAAAGAATATTATTCAACTAAAAATAATATAATCCACTACAATTTACCTAAAACTAAAAGCTTAAATGAACAATATATCTTAACAACTAATTATATGTCATATCTTGCTGACTTTTTTGGTAGTGATAAATATAATAGTTTTGCAGGAAATACAAATATAAATTTATCTTGGATTATATATGTAATTTATAATATAATAATGCATTTAGATAAAAATTCAAATATTTATAATGAAATTGAATATGTTTATAAAAAATATAATATTATATTAAGGCCATCATTAACATCACTTAATAATATGCAAATATATGAAAAAATTATAACCGAATTAAATGAATTTTGTTCATATAATCACAATATCAAAAATATAAAAGAAAAATATAAACTAAATTGCAATATTAATAATGATTTAAATGAAAAAGTAAGCAATTTTAAAGAAAATATGATTTTTTTATTAAAAAGTAATCAAATAAATAATGAATGTAACAAATACACACATTTTTTATTTGATAGTCAATACACAAAATATACTGGAATAGATAAAAAATTTTTTGATAAACTTAAGTATAAACAAAATAATTTATCATAAAATATTAATAATGCATATTTACTTTTAAATAAAAATATGGTAAATTAAATATGCAATGAATTGCCTTTCTTATGAAAGGGAGAAAGAGGAACGCTGTTCCTCTTTTTCGTGTAATAATTTTTTTCTTTTTTAGAAACAATAACAATTATGCTAACGTTAATATTTTGTCAGTTCAAATAATAAAATGATTATCAATATTTCATTGAGAATTTTTGCCACCTTTTTTCTCAATTAATAAGAAATTTTTATTTAATATATTTGAAATTAATTTTACTTTTTTCAAGTAAATTTTTATAAAATAAATACTTTCTACTAGAAAACTTTTTAATATTATCATCAAATAAAT
>CAKONT010000114.1 GCA_934097255.1 uncultured Bacilli bacterium | reverse complement strand
GAATATACTATATTAGTTTTATCAACTTCTTTATGAGGTGTTGATGCTACTATAGCAAACTCCAAACTGTCTATTTGGAGAACTTGTTAGTAGCCCCTTGTCATTCTATTTAATTCTATTATAGATGGCAAAAATTTTTTTATAAAAAAGAAAGTGTTGGTACATTCCAATACTTTCTTTTTTCTTTATACTCAAAGATAAAAATTTTACTAACCTCTATGCTTTAGCTTAGAGAAATAATAAGTAAATACCTTTTATAAAAATGATTATTGTAAAATTTTTCTATGTTTCGTAGAAACATATTCGAACTTAAGCTTTTAAAATTTAATGAAATTAAATTTTAAAATTAACATTCATAGCTTTGCTATGAATTTCAAACATCTAAGCTTTAGCTTAGATGTAATTCCTTTTCAGATATGAATACAAAATTTTTTTATATAAGAAAAGCATATGGACTAAATAATAGCCATATGCTATACTGTTGCTGTCTCCAGGGGGCAAACTTGATAGTTTGCAGTAACTATTAACTTGACTCATCTGCTTTGAAATATATCGTGTCAGTACATTTCTAAAAGAGTAGATAGCCATTGCTCTATTAAGAAAGGAGACAGCACTTATGAATTTACAAAATGTAAATGATAAGTTATTATGGAGTTCTTATATTTATTATAAGGCTCTTGATTTTGAGTTGAATCATCCAAATAATTCTCTTAAAGATAGAGTAACCTATTTTTTAGGCTGCAAAGCCTACGAATTGGTTATCCATATTCTATTAAATGTTATTGAAAAATAACATTTAGTATACAAGCTAAAACACGAAACATATGACACTATTGAAGTAGTGTCTCCCACGTTATTGCTTGTCTTTAATGTGGGAGTTTTTGTTACTCTATATTACAATATACTCTTTCAATGTATATTCTATTATAAAAAATTGCACTATAAAAACATATAAACTAAAATCATAAAAGTAAAAGAAACACCAAAAGGTGTTTCTTTTATAATTAATCTAAACCAATAGACTTCCAGAACATATCAAGTCCACCAACACAGGCATTCAATTCATCACAACTAACATTACGATAAATATCCATCATAAATAAAAACCTTTCTTTTGCTATAGACGGAAACCCACAGGCTTGCCTGTGGGAGGAAACTTTGTAAATTTTAACTTATACTTTTCGCATTTCTATTAATTGACATACTCATTGGCAAACCTATGAGATTCTTATTTATGTAAGACTTGCACTAATAAGTTTCTTTTAATTATTAAAATATGTTTGTAAAGACGATTCTAAAGTTTTCAAAGTTCCATTTTTTACAAATTGTTTATTATTTCCATTAATAAAAACAACTCTAGACAAATCATATTCTTCATTTTTTTTACATTTTTCCAATAAATACTTTTTAGTATCTAAAGAATACTTTAAATTCAAAGTTACAAAAAGATTTTTATCATTTTTTGTTAAATTTAAAATAACAAATGTCACAATAAAATCTTCCTTTGGGTTAAAATAGAAAAAATTAAAATTATCATAACAATCTATCTCAATAATTCCATTATATTCATTTTTATTGCAAAGTTGTTTTAAAAATTCTTTTAAAGATTTATGCCAAACATTTCTTTTACAACAAGTGTATTGATGAAATCTAATTGATAAATTTTCTTTAAATTTCTTTTTTTCTAAAACTACTTTTGGATTATCAATGATTTTAATACCTTTTTGTTTTAGGGTTTCTTTGTATTGTTTTAATGCTAATTCTGTATAATTAGGTAAAGAAATAGCAACTACATTATCAAGAGAATATGACTTAGCATATCTTTCTTTTAATTCATAACATTCACTACCTCTTCTACCTGACCAAATATGTGTTTTTGCCATATTCTTTGAAGCATGATAAACTCCAATTCCTTCTTTTAATTCTTCTTCAGGAATATCTACAACAACACAAACTTTGTGTCTACTATCTAACCACCAATATTCATCTTCAAAAAAACATACATACAAACCATCTTCATCAAAAGAAGATTGTTTTTCTTTTGATACATTATATTTTCCCTCAATTATCCTATTTGATAAAAGTGCATCAAATTCTCTTACTCCTATACTTCGATATATTAACATAATATTTCCTCCTTATTTATTTTCAATTATATGATGTTCTTTAACATCTTTATAATTTTCTTTCATCCTTTTATTAGAATACAAGAATGGTGTTATATGTTGATGAGAAGCAACTAAATTAAAAATATATCCTTCATTAGTTAAAATATCTAACCAAATAGGAATATTATCATAATCTCCTCCATTCTTATAAATATTACAACATTCTTTTTCTAATTCTTTTAATGAATTACACATAATCTAAAAATTATATGTCTCTTAATGCCATAGAAATATGTTTCTACAAAATATAGAAAAATTTTACAATAAATATTTTTATAAAAATTACTAACTATTTATTCCTCTATGCTTTAGTATAGATG
>CAKONT010000113.1 GCA_934097255.1 uncultured Bacilli bacterium | reverse complement strand
ATATGATACAACTTAAAAAGAAAAGTTATTCTCTATTTAATATTAAATGATTCTACTTTTAAATTTAACTTAGTAGAATTTATTATTTTGTTATCTACTAGAAGTAGAACATACCCAATTTATTGACATTTTTATTAATTAATTTTATAATATCCTCATGGAAAAATATGAAAATCTACAAGAGATAATAGCAGAAAATTTAATATATTATAGAAAAAAAGCAAAATTAACACAAAGCCAACTTGCTGAAAAGTTAAACTATTCGGATAAATCTATATCTAAATGGGAAAGACAAGAAGGAGTCCCAGATGTTCTTATCCTAGCAAACCTTGCTAAAATTTATGGACTTACAGTTAATGATTTTTTAAGTAAGAAGAAAAAAGAAAGAATTGCTAATGTATATTTTAGTCACATCTTTATATCTTTAGTATCTATGGCTATAATAGGAATATTATCAACTGTTATATTTGTAATTTTATTATCACTAAATATTCATAAAGCTTATCTTGCATTTATATATGGAATAAGTGCATGTGGAATAGTTATGATAGTGTTTAATAATGTATTCTTTAGAAGAATTTTAAATATGATTGCCTCTGCAGTTGTATTATGGTCTTTAGCCACAGCTCTATGTTTAACTTTAATGGATGTATATTCATCAGCATATTTATTATTTATAGTTGCTATTCCTATTCAAATATTTTTAGTATTCTTATACATATTATTATTGAAAAGGGGTAAAGCATAATGAAAATTAAATATTTAGGTACTGCTGCAGCGGAAGGAGTTCCAGCTTTTTTTTGTAAATGTGAAGTTTGTCAAAACGCTATTTTAAAAAAAGGAAAAGAAATTAGGACAAGATCACAAGCATTAATTAATGATGATTTGCTTATTGATTTTGGGCCAGATTCCTATTTTCACTTTGTTTTCCAAAATGTTCCTCTTGCTGATATTGAACATATTTTAATTACCCATTCTCATAGTGATCATTTACAAGTTGATGAACTTTCTTTTATCAAAAAAGGATATGCAGCTATCGTTAAAAATGAAAAAGTCAAAGTTTATGGTAATGGATCTTCTTATAATATGGTAAAGAATATGATTGAGTCAAACGATTGTGATGATAGAATGGAAGCTATAGAAGTAATTCCATATCATACTTATAAAGTTGGAAATTATATGGTAAGTCCTATTAGTGCAAATCATGATGTTAAATCAAGTCCTGTTAATTATGTAATTGATGATGGCCAAACAATAATTTTATATGCTCATGATACAGGAGTGTTTTTTGATGAAAGTATCGACTTTTTAAAGAAATTAGGTAAGAAGTTAGATTTAATAAGTCTTGATTGTACAGCAGGATTATTAACTTTATGGAAAGATCATCATTTATCATATGATTGTTTTCTAGAAGAAATTAATAGATTAAAAGAGCAAAACATTATAGATAATAATACTAAAATTATTGCTAATCATTTTTCACATAATGGAAAAGCAAGTTATGAAAAAATGCAAGAAGTAGCAAATAAAGATAATATTATTGTAAGCTATGATGGACTAGAAATTGAAATATAGGAGAAAAGTATGAATTGTAAAATATGTAACTCTAATTTAGATAATAGTTTTGAAAATATTTCTATTTGTTTTTCTTGTGGACAAATTGAATTTATTCATAATAAAAAAATTGATTTAAATACTAAAAAAGAAAAAATAGATACTTTTTTAAAAGAAAAAAAATATGATTATCTTTTGTTAGAATTATTAAATATTTATGCAGGAGATAATAGTAATGTTGAAATTATAAAACAAATAATTAATTGTTATTTATTATATAGAGATGATAATAGTGAAGTCTATAATCATTATATCTTTAAAGATGAATATAAACTACAAATTCTGTAAAAAGCATTGAAATTAGATTTATCAATAAATGATAGAAAATTTTTAACTTTATCATATCAAGAAATGCTAAAAGAACTTATAAAACAAAATAGTGAAAAAATAAATAGTGTAAAAGAAGATATTAATAAATGCAAATTAGAACTTGAAAAAACAAATTCTGAAAAAGAATATGTAAAACCAAAATGGTTAGAAAAAGTATTAGTTGCCAGCATATTATTATTAATTAGTGGATTAGTATTTTCTTTTGCAATAGATAATAAAATATGTAAATATATTGGATTATTTCTTTTGTTTTTAGGAATTGTAAGTGTATTAGTAGTATCAATATTTATGCCTACAACAAATTCTACTAAAAAGAAAAATATTTTAAATAAACGCTTAAATAATGATAATGAAATACTTGAAAATTTAAATGCTACTTCAAAAGAAATTCAAGCAAAACTTGAAAAAAATAAGTAATGAAATAATTTTCATTTTTTAAAAAAATATTTAAAAAAATAATGAAACAATTTCTTATATTTTTTCTAAAAGTAAGTAATTATAGGCAATATTTAATGAAATAAAAAATGTAAGAAAAAAAGGCAATTTACATTTGATATGATACTTCCAAAGTGGACAAATAAAATAATTAAAGAGATAAGAACAATCCCCTAGGGGA
>CAKONT010000112.1 GCA_934097255.1 uncultured Bacilli bacterium | reverse complement strand
ATCCAATATTAATTAAAGCAAATAATGGCTACGATAAATTCAGTGAATATACTTTAAAAGAATTAATATTAAATAATCTAGACGATTTTCTGTCTCGATTAGGATATGGATTTTCTTATATTGGCAATGAGTATAGAATTAGATATGACAATATATATAATTACATTGACATTGCTTTTTAATGTAGAATTTAATTGTTACGTTGTTGCTGAATTAAAAGTCATAGAATTAAAAAAAGAACATATTGGACAAATTGAAGTATATATGAATTATATAGATAAACATTTAAGAAAAGATTTTCAAGATAAAACAATTGGAATAATTATTTGTAAAAAAGAAAATAGATTTGTAATAGAATATTGCAGTGACAACAAAGTTATAGCACGAGAATATGAATTAATATAAAAAGATTTTAATATTTGTAACAAATTAAATATTTAAGAATATATTATTATGAATATATCAAGTTTAATTGGATATAATAGAAATGGATAGAAAATTTAGGGCTAGTCCGCTAACGTGTTAGCGTTTTATATAGATAGGACTTCGTCCTAATAAAAAAGACCAAGTTAATTACTAATGGTCTTTTTTATTTTATTAAATAAGTATTTATTCCGTATTTTTCATCAATTGGATCAAAGAAAAAGTCTACTTTTAATGGATTATAAGTAAAATAAGCCATGATAATATAAATAATAATTATAGATATAATGCTAACGATATTTAAATATTTGAACTTAAAATCTTTACTTAATATAAAATAACTTAATACTTGACCAATAATAATAGCGATAAATAATAGCAAAATAGTTATAAACATATTTTCACCCATTTTATAGTAAATAGGTAACCAAATAATTAAAAATATCACTATTGTACTTAAAGCATTAACAAGCGTTGCAAAAAAGGAATTATTAGTATTTAAATTATTTTTTCTTAAAATAAAATAATCAGCTATACCGTAGAAAACAGCACTAGAAAAAATAAGTTTCATATGTTCAAATATACTTTCATTTACTGGAAAAAATATAGAAAATAATGTATTTGGTAAAGTAGAATATGCAAAATGAAAAATAAAATTTAGTATAAAAATTCCTATTACCGCTATTAAACGTGTCTTTTTTAAATTCATATAAATCATCCTTCCTATTAAGTAATATGTGAAAAAAAACAAAAAAATATAGAAAAAAATCGACTTTTTTTAAAAAATTTTAAATTTTTTTGTAAAAAAAAAGGAAATTGAAAAGTTTTGTCGTATATTATATTTAGGGAGTGTGATTTTGATGAGTAAATTATCTACTGAAGAAATAAATCATATTTGTAGTAGTGTCGATATAGTTGATGTCATTTCAAAATACATTCCACTTATTCAAAGAGGAAAGAACTTCTTTGGAGTTTGTCCATTTCATGATGATCATTCTCCTAGTATGAGTGTATCCAAGGATAAACAAATTTATAAATGTTTTTCTTGTGGTGCGACAGGTAATGTACTTAAGTTTGTAATGGATTATGAAAACATTAGTTTTATAGAAGCGGTAAAAAACCTTGCTGATAAGGCTGGTATTAACGTAAATATCGATTTAAAAGATGTACCAAACACTAATACTATTAATAGGGAATTATATGATATTTATGATTTAAGCTTTAAATTTTATCAAAATAACTTGAATACAAAAGAGGGAATCCCTGCCAAGGAATATTTATTAAATCGTGAGATAAATGAAGAAATAATAAAAGAATTTGGTATTGGATTATCTTTAAAGTCAAGAGATACATTAACTAAATTATTGTTAAAAAAGGGATTTAATATTAACGATATTGATCGAACAGGTTTAATTGTTAAAAATGATCTAGGAGTAATTGATATATATTGTCATCGTATTATGTTTCCACTATATAACTTAAATGGCAAGGTAGTTGGTTTTAGTGGACGTGTATTTGATGGGACAAGCCCTTCTAAATATATAAATACTAGAGAAACTGAGATATTCAAAAAAGGGGAATTATTATATAATTATCATCGTGCTAAAGACGAATGCCGAATGAAAAATCAAGTAATTGTTATGGAAGGTTTCATGGATGTAATTCGTGCTTATACAGTAGATGTTAAAAACGTAGTTGCAACAATGGGAACAGCCGTTACTAAAAATCAAGCTTTACTTATAAAAAAAATGGCTAAAGAAGTAATACTACTTTTTGATGGCGATGAAGCTGGAGCACACGCTACGATGGCATGTTCAAATGAATTAGAACGCATTGGCGTAATACCTAAAGCTGTACGTTTAGAAGAAAACTTAGACCCAGATGAATATATTCGCAAATATGGCAAAGATGCTTTTCTAAAAGAATTAGAAAATCCTATTAATATTATGGATTTTAAATTAGACTATTTAAAGAAAAACCGTAATTTAGATAACGCTAATGATGTATCTAATTATGTTACGGATGTGCTTGATGAACTAAATAAAATAGATGATGACATATTAAGAGAAGTAACGATTAAAAAAGTATGTAAAGAATCAGGCTTAGATGAAGAATTTTTAAGAAGTAAATTAAAAGATAACCCAAAAGAAAAAATTAAAATAATGGAGCCTAGTATTAGTACAAAAAAACTATCTAAATATGAAAAAGCAGAAAACTATTTAATTTATTATATGTTGCACAGCGTCGAAGTTATTGACTTATGTATAAAG
>CAKONT010000111.1 GCA_934097255.1 uncultured Bacilli bacterium | reverse complement strand
ATATTTTAGATGGTAAAAAATTTAAAAACAAAGAATAACTAAATTTCTTTGTTTTTTTAATACTTAAAAATTAATAGTATTAAGATAATCACCTATTTTTAAATATTTTACTGTTTCAAGTGGCATTTCAAAAGTATAATATCCCCCTTTTTTAGGAAGTATTATTTTATTTTTTTTAACATTTTTAGATAAATAAAGTATTTTTTTATTTTTATTAGTAATACAAACATCAATTTTTTGTTTCATAAAGAAAGTATGAATAGAGTTACAATTATTTAATACGTATACTTTATCAATTTTATTTTTTTTGTTTATTAAACCAACAAGTTTTTTAAAAAATGTGTTTAGTAAAACTATTTCTATTTTTTTATTATTAACAATTAAATACATTAAAATCATTCCTTAACTATAAGTTAAGTTTACAAGATAATATTTAAATTAACAAGATATAATGCTTATTTTTTTTATAATTAATTGACTTTTATTTATAAAAATAATACAATTATATTAATAATAGGTGAGGATTATGAGATGTACTATTTTAAATAATGGAAGGTGTAATAATAAAGGACAAGCTTTAGTTGAATATGTTTTAATTATTGCTTTAGTGTCTGGTCTTGCTGTTTATTTAGTAGGAGTTCTTGGAGGAAGATTAAAGGATTCTATTACAAAGTCAAGTTGTAGTATGGTCGATCAAGTATATGTGCCAGGTGAAAAATCAGGAGAAGGATATTGTGCAGATAAAAAATAAAGGACAAGCTTTAGTTGAGTTTGTACTTATTTTGCCTATTTTAATCATGATTCTTTTTTTGATAATTGATGTTTCTAAAATATATAACGAAAAGAGTCATTTAGAAATTGTTTTAACTGATGCTTCAAACATGTTAGATAATGGCTATACTATCGATAATATAAATTCTCTTTATCAAAAAGATGGAATTTATTTTTCAATAGAGCAAGATGGTAATAGAAACGTTTTAATTGTTAAAGAAAAAATTGATTTTGTTTCACCAATTTCAAGTAGTATTTTTAACATAAAACAAATCGAATCAAAAAGGGTTTTACTTGATGAATAAAAAAGGACAAGCTTTAGTTTTATTTGTTATTTTTTTTCCGTTATTCATATTTATTTTTGCCTATTTATTTGATGTTTTATATATCAATTTTAACTATATAAGATTAAAAGGTATTGAAAACAATGCTATAAAATATATTAAAGATGAAAAAAAACTTGAAGATGTCAAACAATTTATCTATGAAAATGATAAGGATATAGAAATTATTTCTATAAATGATAATTATATTTCTTTAAAAAGAAAAATTAAAAGTATTTTTGGACAAGTAATAGGACACGATTATTATATTATTAATGTCAAAGATTATATAAAAAAGAATGAAGGAACGTGAAATATGGAAAAGAATAAGGGGAAAATTATTACAACTTTTTCCATGAAAGGTGGAGTAGGTAAAACAATTATTACATTAAATCTTGCGGGAATATATGCCCTTATGAATAAGAAAGTAATAATCCTTGACCTAGATCTTTTTAGTGGAAATATTGCGACATATCTTAATTCAACAAATGATAAGACTATATTTAATTTTGTGGAAGATTTGAGTAATAATAGATATAAAGATTTATCAGATTATGTTTTTAAATATAACCAATATATTGATATTATTGCATCTTGTAAAGATCCAAGACAAGCAAATAAAATAGATTATAAATATATTCCAATTATTTTAAGAAATGTTATATATAAATATGATATTATTTTAATTGATACTTCTAGTTCATTTAATAATGTTAATATAATGGCATTAGATAACAGTGATAAAATATTATATGTTTTTACAAACGATGTTTTTGATATTAAAAATTCACGCAGTTTTATGAATATATCTAAAGACGCAGATATGAATAATGTCGTTACTTTATTAAATGCTTCACTTCCAAATAGCAGAAGTTATTTTTCTTTATACGATATTAAAAATGTTTTAAAAAGTAATATAGATTTCGTTTTAGATCGAAACTTATATATACCAAAAATGGATAAACATATTTTAGAAAGTAAGATTATAACGTTAAAAGAAAGTAATGTTTTAAAAAAAAGAACATACTCTAAGCTTGTTAAATTGGCTTATCAGTTAATAGAAGACGATAAAAAATAATTAAAATTAAAAATAATAATTAAAACAAGAGGTGAGTTAAATGAATAGTTTATCAAAGTTATTTGAACTTGATGAAAAAGGTGTTAGTGTTGTAAATAACGAAGTTATTGATTATAATATTTTTAAAGATAAAGAGCTTTTAGATAGTATTAGAACTAATATTATTAAAAATATAGTTGACAATAATATGCCAAATGATAAATATTTAAATAAATATATAAATGATCAAATTGATCTTACTTTAAGAGATTATGATTTAACTAATTTAGAAAGAAATCATATTTTTAATATGATAGATAACGAAATAAATGGATATGGACCTTTAACTGAGTTATTAGATGACAAAAATATTACGGAAATTATGGTTAATGGTCCGGATGAAATATATATTGAAATAAATGGAAAGATTGTAAAAGATAATTCTGTTTCATTTATAAACGACGAACATATCGTAAGAACTATCCAAAGAATGATTCAACCTCTTGGTAGAACAATTGATCTAACTAATCCAATGGTTGATTCAAGACTAAGTGATGGCTCTCGTATTAATGCAGTTATCCCACCT
>CAKONT010000110.1 GCA_934097255.1 uncultured Bacilli bacterium | reverse complement strand
CAAAATATTATTTATGTCAATATTTTACATATTTATTTTACAAGTTTCATTTTTCTTACTCTTAATAATTCTTTTTCAAGTTTTTCTCTCATATTATCATTATATATCTTTAAGTTTTCTTGATAGTAATTGATATTATTAAATAAAATTTCAATATCTTTTTTTGTTAATTTAAAACTTTTTATATTCAAAATTCTATGAATTAAATTATCAAGATATTCATCATGAATGTATTTTTTAAATTCATTAATTTCTTCAATACTAGAAAATCTATTTTTAAAGAGATAATTAATTATCATGCATAATAAGCAAACATAATCTCCTGATGTATTTACATTTTTTAATTCTTCTTCAGTATAATTTCTGTTTAAATATTTACCCATGATTATTTTATTATCAATAATCATTTGACTGTTATCAACAACAAAGCCATCACAATCAATTAAATTAATACTATTAGTTGAATCTATAATTACATTCTTTTCATGTAAGTCTGCTAAGCAAAAATTAAATGGCAACGTTTCTAATTCATCAATAACTTTTAATATTTTTAAAAATATTTCTTTTATTTGTTCACTAGTATAAAGATTATTGTTTATTATCTCTTCTAGTGTTAAACCTTTGATATATGGCATTGTAAAACCAATCACTTGATTTTCCTTATTTATTAATTGATTAGGTAGTACTAATTCTTTAATTTTACTTAAGTACTTTTTCTTCTTAATTAATTGTTTTAAATTTATGATATTGAATTTTACTTTATCATATCGATCAGTATATATTTTTATAACTTCATTATTTACTATAAACAGTGATGAATATGAATTTAAGTTGTCTACTTGGTGTATTTCTATGGCATTGTATAGGTTTATTTTTTCTATATTAACGTGTTCTAGTTTTTCCAATGCCATTATTTTCTCTAAAACTACTAATATAATTTTCATGCATCTTTTGATCATTTGCTTTTTGTAATAACATTGACATTCTTTTTTCTTGGACTTTCTCTGCATTAATTCTTGCTTGTTCCATTTTTTGACAATATAGTTTAATGTCCCAGCTACTAAGAGATGTTAAAAATCTATATACTTGTAGTGATGTTGCTTTGTTTTTTGTAGTAAATTTAATACTTTTACTTTCAACATTATCTTTAGGTAACTTTTTATCATAATATTGATAATTCTCTTCTCTTATTTCAACTTTTGTCCAATCATAAACCTCAATTTCAGGAATTACTTCTATACCAGTAATTATATCATAGTATTTCCCATCTACTTCTTCGACATAAGTTCGAAATTTTTCCTTTGCTACTAATGCAACATACTTTTCTTCCTTTGTTTTTACACCCCATAACCCATGTACTTCTTTTTTGCGATAACGAAATTCTTTTTTGTATTCTTTTACTATATAACTATTTATTTCATATTCCAAATACTCTTTAACAGCAAGTTCAGGCTCACCCTCTAAATTTACATTGCTGTAATATACATTGTAATACTTCTTCTCCATATTTTCCCTCCTGATTTTAATATTATAAAGAGATATTTTGAATTGTCAATATTATTTTGACAAAGTTATCATTTTATTTAAAGGCTTATTTAAAAATTAATTTTATTCTAATCATTGAGCCTTTTTGTTTGACAAGCAAACAATAGTATGCTATTATATAAAATCAAATGAAAGGGGAATTTAATTATGATAATGACGTGTGTTAAAATGAGAACAAATTTATTTATTAAAAACTTACATTTTTATAATTCTTTACTTTTAAAAAATAAACACATATATAAGTTATGTAAAGATATAAATACAGCATTTTTTATTGATGATAGTCCAATTATTCAAAAAGAAGAGTATATTAAACCTGTTGTTGATAATAAATATAAACACTTTTATGAACGTACTGATAATTTTATTAATACTATGGAAAGTAATTTGCCCGTTGATAATAGATATCTAATGTATCATAATTTGAAAACACTTACATTTAGCAGCTACAACTCTATCAATATTTTTAAACAACTATATGCTCATATTTTTTGTGGAGGTTGTTATCGTTTTAGAAGGAATGATATTTTTATCAATAATAGACTTGTTAATGAACATGATTGGATATTATACCATGAATTATTACATATGGCTTCTTCTTATAAAAACAAATATAGCATATATATACATAGTGGCTTTTGCAACGATGCTATTGGGCATGCTATAAATGAAGGATATACCGAATTACTTACAGAAAGATATTTTAACGATGAAAAGGAAGAAGAGAAATGTGCTTATGGATATTATACTAATATTGCTAAAATTATTGAAAATATTGTTGGAAGAGAAACTATGACTAATTTGTATTTTAAAGCAGATTTGAATGGTTTGATAAAAGAATTAAACAAGTATGCAAAAAAGAATGATATTATTGATTTTTTATTGAATCTTGATGCAAAATTTTATTTTGATTTTAAACTATCTATTTTATTTTATAATAACAATGACTTTTTAATTGATAATATTAATCATTTTATTATTAATACTTATATTAATAAATTAAATTTAGATAATGTTTCAACTGATTTAATAGTTTATAATAGTCTTCAATTAAATAATGAACTTAATCTTATTAATCAAAAAAGTGCCAAAGAAACAGATAATCGCAACATTATAAAATTAATTAAAAATAAAAAGCAAAGAACTCAATTATAAGCTCATTGCTTTTTATTTAGTATATTCAAATTCATAGTCTAGGATCTTGATGGTATCTCCCTCTTCTACTCCTAGTTTTTCTAATTCTT
>CAKONT010000109.1 GCA_934097255.1 uncultured Bacilli bacterium | reverse complement strand
TAACTTAATTATTATTATAAATTATAAAAAAGTAGTATAAACAATATTGTTCAAAACTACTTATGATATTTTCTATTATTGATAATTGTTAAGGCTCTATAAATTTGCTCTAAAAAAATCATTCTCATCAACTGATGGGGAAAAGTCATCTTTGAAAAAGAAAGTTTATAATCACTTCTTTTCTTTACTTCATCGCTTAGCCCATCACTTGAACCAATAATAAAAGTCAAGGTTTTAGGAGAATAGCTATAATGACTTTCAATTTTTTGAGCAAGTTCAACACTTGTTAACATTTTGCCCTCAATTTCTAGTGTAACAACATAATCATCTTTCTTTATATAATTCAATATTAAAGATGCTTCACTAGATAAGTTTTTATCAGTTTCAAAAAAGTTACTTTCTTTTACTTCGATTAACTTCAAATTACAAAAAGGCTTTATACGTTTTAAATATTCATCTATTCCATCTTGAAGATATTTTTCTTTTATTTTTCCAACAACTATTAAATTAATATCTATCATATCTCTATTAGTCTTGTTGCCTCATTTTGCGATGCAATCAAAACTTCTCCTTGGTATATTTCTTTTAAAGGCAGCAATATTTCTTCATTTATACATTCGAAAGAATTACATTCTTCAGATATATGCGCCAAAACCACAATATGCACATTCCCTTTAATTAATTCTTTAAGTACTTCAAAACAAATATAATTAGACATGTGACCACTAGATGATAAAATCCTTTCCTTTAAA
The DNA here is from genome assembly GCA_934097255.1 of uncultured Bacilli bacterium. Next base: position 2,063 of record CAKONT010000109.1, on the reverse strand, counting down.
CGCATATCACGAGGACTATTCATAAGCATTTCTATATTATGATTAGCTTCTATTATTACGGCATCTAACAAAGACACAACTTTTAGATATTTGACAGGAAAATAACCTGTATCAGTTATATAACCTAAGCTTTTATCTTTTGATTTAAAAATATATCCAATAATTGAAGCAGAATCATGTGATAACTTTAATGTATAAAAATCTATATCTGTGGATAACTTATAATGACTATCTGCTTCTATAAACATTATTTTATTTCTTGATAATCTTTTTATAGTCCTTGCATCAAAAGTATAAAATGATTTTTTATTAATATAAATAGTGGCCTTTGTCTTTGAAGCTACAGTCTCTAAAAATTTAACATGATCACCATGTTCATGAGTAACAAAAATATCAGTTACTTTAGTAAGATCTACTTCTGTTCTCTTTTGTGCATTAGGTAAAGATATGCCAGCATCAATCAAAACTGCTCTATCATCAAATTCTATATAGGTCATATTCCCTTTTGACCCACTCGCTAAAACTGTAAATTTCATTTGCAATATACCCTCTTATTACTAAATAATTATACTATTTTTTTAAAAACATTTCAATATTAGTTTTAAAAGTTCAAGTTTCCTTTTCTATTTTTTGTATTAGTTATAAAAGACTATACTCATATATGAGAAATAATTAAAGTTCATATAAATTTTAATAATTTATTTTATAAGAATTTCTTCCGCAACCTATAAAGATAAGTTAACTCATATAATAAACTTACCTATTTTTGTTTGTAAAATAATTTATTATTTAAAATTAAGTTTATCTTTTCTACTATCCTAATTATGCATTTCTAATTATAATTCACATTTATATTTTTTATACATTCATATCCATTAATCTTAATTATCTTATCTTCAAGCAATTGAAAATTTTTAATATATATAATTAGTTTTAATAGTTTTCGTTTGTTTTTATAAATGTATGTATTTCCTCTATCATCAAAATAGATTTGTAAACCTTTATATTCAATTTTTTTTGTGAAAAATAATGTTGAATATATAAATAAAGATTCCTCCATTACAATTTTCTTTTTTAATATAAATAATACAAAAATAATTTCCATTACTAAAAACAAAAATAATATCATTATTACCGAAATTTTATCTATACTATCAGTTTTCCAAAAAATCGTAATAGCTAAAATTTTTAATATATAAAACGGAATTAAAAAGTATATAAAAACCTTAACTGAAAAATAATCATACTTAAATAGCAATATATTTTTTTTATCATTTGTAATATTGTTTTTATATTTTTTTATAATATATATATAAACAAATAAAATAATAAATAATAATAAAATTATAATTTTTTCAAACATAAAATTCACCTTGCTAAAATAGATATCCCATAATTCCAGTTATCAAACTTGTATAAACACCATAATAAATCTGTTGTATTGCGTAATTATTTAACGTAGCAGTTCTTTTAGAAAATACTCTTGTTAAGTCTTGTTTTGATTGATTAAATTATTATTAAGTACTCCATCTAATGCTAGTATATCATCACTTTTTTACTATTACAGTTTTAAATTGAAACGCAAGTTAAAACAAGCAATGTGCAAAATTAAGTGTTGCACGTTTTGTCATGCTTACAATTTTTTATTTATTTTTTTGTTTTTCTTTAACTATTAAGTTTATTTGGCAAACAAAATTTTCCAATTCATTCACAACTTTATTGACCTTTGCAACATTTTTTTCTTTATACATCCAACCAAAATATGATTCCTTAGTAATGTTATCTTTTAAATAAAAAATTATCTTAAATACTCTACCTTTATTGTAAACATAGTTAGAATTATACATATAGCTGGATGGATGATAAAATTCATTAATCAAACCATACCAGTTATTTTTTTTCTTTTTTAATCTCTTTTAGTTCTACTCTCTTTAAATCTGTCAAATTAATTTTAGTAAACCAAAAATAATCAATAATAAATATATATTTACTTCCTACTGTAATTCCCTGATTATAAACTAGAATAAACGTATTTAACAAACAAATTAAGAAAATTATCCCAA
>CAKONT010000108.1 GCA_934097255.1 uncultured Bacilli bacterium | reverse complement strand
TTTAGGCTATAAATTTGAGATTATTAAAGAACAGCCTTGGACATTTATTGCAGATACTATTTTAAAATGCAAAATAATTAATGATTGATTAACACTTTTAAAATCAGTATTGATTCGTGTTTATGTTATTAATAAGGAAAATATAAATAGTATAATTTATATAATTATTATTGTTAATAATTTGTTTATTAATTTAAAAGATTAGCATATTTAAATTATAATTCTAGAACTTGATGTTGAAATCATAAATTAGGTGATGATATTTATTTTAAATTAAACAATTTAATGTAACTGACATTTAATGAAATTAATTATGATAATGAACTTAGTAGCGTTTTAGATATTTATGAGATTAATAAATAATTTTGATTTTATTAATAAATGGTTAATAAAGGGGGGGTTTAATTGAAATTAGATTCTGATGATTTTACTAATGATGTGAATTCTATATTTGAGTTATATTTAAAAAAATGTACTATATTTGAGAAGTTTATAGAGTATTATTCGCATAAACAAAATGATTATATGGTAAATTTTAAGAAACTACATAAAGATGTTAATAATTTTAAGAAACACCAAATTTTGATTAATAATAATATTGAATTATCAATTCAAGAATCAATGAAACTTATAAAGGATAATAATAAGTTATTATTGAATTTAATTCAAAAGTTGGATGTGATTGATTATTTTGGTGTTTTTGCGGAGCATCAAAAAATTTCGGATAATGATTTTAATGGAAATGGTGATTCTCGTAGTTTTCAAAAAGAATTTAACAAGGTTTTATTAAGAGAGGATTTATATAAAAAATATTATGAGTATAAAAATTATTTTTTTAAAGGCTATGAAAATTTATTAAAGGAAGTTCTCGATACTGATTTTTTATTTGATTTATGTTATTTTAACAATATTGAATTTTTGGCTTACTCCCCATATGAAAATAGATTATTATTTGAAACCAAAGATGGTATAAAGTTATTAACGAATAATCATATCTGGACATTATATGAAGTTATAGGATTAAATTCATATATTTTTCCTCAATTATATCAGTTTGATGAATTTGTAGTTTTTGATGTGGGGATGAATAGAGGTTATTCCTCTTTAAAATTCGCTAATTTTGAGAACTGTTATAATGTTTTTGGTTTTGAGATTGATGATGAAACTCATAGGTTAGCTTTAGAAAATATTCATATTAATCCTACTTTACAAGACAAAATAACAACTTATAATTTCGGACTTTCTGATGAAGAGGGTAAAGTTGATTTATATTGTTTAGAGGGGTGTGATGGGGTTAATACTATGTTTCCTGACATACCCATTCAAAAAGAGATTAGTACTAAAGAAAATAATAAGTATATAAAAAAGGTTAATGTCAAAAAAGCTAGTAATGTTATTTCAGAGATTATTGATAATCATAATATTACATCCAATATTGTTTTGAAAATAGATACTGAAGGAGCAGAATATAAAATCATTAATGATTTAATTAAATCAAAATTAATAAATAAATTTGATTTAATTGTAGGTGAGGGACATTTTATAGATGGTGAAAATTTTGAGAGTGATTTATTAAAATTTGGATTTAAAAAGATTCTTGTTAATGAATCTCAATTTACATATGATTTTGCATATGTTAAAGAAAAATATTATAATAAATGGCCTTTGTTAGATCGTTAGGGGAGATAGTGGTTTTTTATGATTAAAATTTCTGTTGTAATGCCTGTTTTTAATTCTGAAAGTTATTTAAAAGAATCTATTGGGAGTATTTTAAGTCAATCATTAAAGGATATTGAAATTATTTGTGTTGATGATGGTTCTACAGATGATTCTTTAAATATTTTAAATAAATATGAGAGTAATAATGAAAATATGAAAGTTATATCTCAAATTAATAAGGGTCCAGGTGGTGCAAGAAATACTGGCCTAAAATATGCTAAAGGGGAATATGTATATTTTATAGATTCTGATGATATTTTAAGGTTAGATTCCGCATTGGAAGAATTATATCGTATTTTAAAGAATAATAATTTAGATTTATTGATTTTCCCGTTATTAAATTATGATAATGATACTAATGAAATATTTGAAACAAAATATTTTAAAATGAAAGATTTATATGATTCTGTTGGCGAGTCTATATTCACTTATAAAGATATATCAGATATTTTGTTTTCCACATGCAATTCAACTTGTTGTAAAGTGTATTCTAAAAACTTTCTTTTAGATAATGATATATCTTTCCCTGAAAACCTTATTTTTGAGGATAATGTTTTTCATTTTCATGTTATGTTAGCTGCTAAAAAAATTTATTTTTATAATAAATATCTTTATCTTAGAAGACATAGGGAACATTCTATAATTACAAGTGCTGATGATAGGTATATGGATTGTCTTGTAATTTATGATATTCTTTTTGATTTATTTAAAGATTATAATATTTTTGATAAATTTAAAGTTGAATTATATAATTATATGGTATTTGGTATTAAATCATGGTTTTTAGATATTGGCGAAATTAATAAGGATGATTTTTTTAAAGATATAAAAAAATATCTTAAAAAGTACAATAGTTCTATGGAAGGATTATTATATATGAATAACAGTAATTTTTTAGAGAATGTTTTAAAAGCAAAATCTTATGATGAATATTTAAGTTTAGTTGAGAAAAAATGATTTTTTAGATATATGATGTTTAGATAATATTTTTGGAGGATATTTATGAAAATTTGTATTATTGGACAAGGCTACATCGGATTGCCAACAGCTGCACTTTTTACTAAAAATCATTGCGAAGTTGTTGGAGTAGATGTTAATGAAAAGGTTGTTGAAACTTTAAATCAGGGAAAAATTCATATTGAAGAACCTGGAATCGGTGAAATAATTAAAAAGGCTGTTG
>CAKONT010000107.1 GCA_934097255.1 uncultured Bacilli bacterium | reverse complement strand
AGCTGGAAATATTGGCTATCCAGTATCTAGTATTTTAGATAAAGTAAAATCCGGGGACATTATTGTTTTAGAAACTTCAGCACAACAATTAGAAAATACAGTTAACTATACACCTGATGTTGCTGTTTTAACTAATATTTCCGAAGCCCATTTAGACTTTTTCCATACTTATGAACACTATATTTATAACAAAAGTAAGTTGATTTTAAATCAAAAAGAAAATCAAGTGTGTATTTTAAATAAAAATGATGAACATATTATAGAATTTAGTAAAGATGTAAAAAGTGTAAAAAAATATTTTTCTATAAATTCTTATAACACAGATTGCTATTTAAAAGATGATAGTATTTATTATAATTTAGAAAAAATTATTGATACAAAAGATATTCTTTTAAGAGGAAATCATAATTATGAAAATATTATGGCTGCTATTTTAGCTGTTAAGGAGTTTGATGTTTCAAATAAAGCCATTTTTAATATTTTAACAACTTTTAAAGGAGTTAAACATAGACTTCAATTTGTAAGAGAAGTAAATGGTGTTAAATATTATAACGATACGGAAGCAACTAATATAAAAAGTACTAAAATAGCTTTATCATCTTTTAATGAACCAGTTATATTACTTCTTGGTGGAACAGATAGAGGACAAGATTTTAACGAGTTAAAAGATTATATCAAAAATGTTAAAGCAATCGTTGGAATAGGGGAATGTAGAAAAAGAGCACAAGAATTCGGAAAAGTAAATAACATTAGCTCTTATAGTTTTGAAACATTAAAAGAAGGCTTTTTAAAATGCGTAGAATTATCTAAGAAAGGTGATATTGTTTTATTAAGTCCCGCTAGTGCATCTTGGGGACAATATATCCAGTGTGAAGATCGCGGAGATGAATTTATCGAATATGTAAATAATTTATAATTTACATATTTTTTTTGACTTATTTTTTCTTTTTTTAATAGTATAGTAAAAAAATGAAAGGATGATTTTTTTGAAGATATACATAGATTATGTCTTGTTGATAAATTTTTTCTTTGATTTTATTTTACTTGTTGCAATAAGTATTCTTTTAAAAAATAATACATCACTTCTTAAAATAATTATGGCATCAATTTTTGGAAGTCTTACGATGTTTATTTTATTTATCGATTTTAATTCTATTCTTTTTTTTATAGTAAAAATATTATTTGGAATAATTATGGTTATTATTTGTTTTTCTTTTAAAAGTATTAAATATACTCTAAATAATTTATTTTATCTTATCATTTTAAGTATTATTCTTGGTGGTTTTATTTATTTTTTAAATATATCTATGGGGTATGAACATGTTGGTTTAATATTTTTAACAAATGGTAAACGTTTTAATATAATTATTTTATTTATTTTATCTATTTTTTTAATTTATTTTTATATTAAAAAGACAAAAGAATTAAAAATAGATATGAATTATCGTTATAAAGTAACCCTTTATTTAAAAAATAAAGTATTAAAATTGAATGGTTATTTAGATAGTGGTAATAGTCTAATAGATCCATATTTTAATAAACCTGTTCTTATTGTATCTCCAAAGTATGAGTTATTTTCAAAAAAAACTTATTATGTTCCATATAAAGGTATAAATGGTAGTGGAATACTAAAATGTTTCTTAATCGAAAAAATTGTTATTGAAAATTATGGTATTTTAAAAGATGTTATGGTTGCATCTTCTAAAGATGATTTTGCTATTAATGGTGTTGATATTATTTTAAATAAAAATTTATTTTTAAAATGATCATTTTTCTTTTTATTAATTAATTTTTATTGTATAATTAAAATATAATTAATAAAGGAATGTGATTTTATGGAAAAGAAAAAAACTTTAAAAAACTATTTAACTCTTTTATTAATAATATGCTTTACGTGTATTCTTTCTTTATATGTTTTTTCTTTTTGTAAACAATACAAAGAAATAAAATTAGGTACTCCAGTAATAACGGAAGTTTTATCAGAAGTAAAATATGATAATTTAGATAGTTTTTTATATGAGAGGGATTTTGTTGTTTTATATATGTGTACAACGAGTGAAGTTATGTGTCGCAACTTTGAAGTTAAACTAAAAAAATTTATTGTTGACAATAATTTGTCAGATGATATTGTTTATTTAAATTTAGGTGATTATTCTGTTAACAATAATTTACTTTATAAAGTGTATACTAAGTATAAACATAAAGATTTAATAAAAAAAATAAACAATTATCCGACTTTTCTTATTTTTAGCGATGGTAAAATAATTGATTTATTAAGTCCTAATAAAAAAGAGAGTTTGTCTATTGAGAATGTAAAAGATTTTTTTGAAGGATATGAACTATTAAATGATTAATATTGTTTTATACGAACCAGAAATACCTGCCAATACAGGTAATATTATGCGTACATGTGTTGCAACAGGAAGTATGCTTCATTTAATAGAACCACTTGGTTTTTCTTTAAGTGATAAATATTTAAAAAGAAGTGGTGTTAACTATATAGACAAACTAAATTATAAAGTATATGAAAGTTATGAAAAATTTTTAAGTGAGAATAAAGATAAAGGAAAGTTTTACTATTTTACAAGATATGGAAAAAAACCACATACTTCTTTTGATTATAGTGATGTGGATAGCGATATTTATTTGATTTTTGGTAAGGAATCAACGGGAATTCCTAAGGAAATTTTAAAAGAACATTTGGATAGTCTTATGCGTATTCCAATGACTAAAGACGTTAGAGCACTTAACCTTTCCAATTGTGTTGCAATTGTTACTTATGAAGTTTTAAGGCAACAAAATTACCGTGATTTGCTGTTAGTTGATTCATTTAAAGGAGAAGATTATTTAGAAAAATAATTACTTCTCTTTTCTTTTATTTATACCTATCATTGATCCAAACATAGCAGATGCTATAATAATCAAATAAAATAAAACAAGTTTAAATTTAAAATAGGAGAAAATAAGTGCAAAAATAAAATTTAATATGGTATATAAAATACCAAAAATAATTCCACTTTTATATCCTCTTTCTTCACTTTTTATGCCAACA
>CAKONT010000106.1 GCA_934097255.1 uncultured Bacilli bacterium | reverse complement strand
AATAATTAAGTATGAAAGTCCTTTTTTATTTTTAGTTATTATGATAAAAAAATATTGTTACAAATGTTATTTTTTTATATAATATAAATGTTTAAACGGAGTGATAAAATGAAAAATATAATTTTGATAAAATATGGAGAACTTACAACAAAAAAAGATAATCGTCATTTTTTTATAAATACACTTTCAAATAATATTAAAGAAAAGTTAAAAAAATATGATATTAATTTGATTAAAGAACATTCCAGAATGTATATCGAATTTGATAGTATTTATAAAGACGAAATAATTTCAGTGTTACAAAAAACATTTGGTATTTTAGAGTTTAATTTAGCATATAAAGTAAATACTAATATTGAAAGTATTAAAAGTGAAATATTAAATAAAATGAGTGAATTAGATTTTAATACTTTCAAAGTTGTAACCAAAAGAAGAGATAAATCTTTTGAAATACATAGTATGGATTTTAATAATATTATCGGTGGATATATTTTAAAAAATATTAAAAATGTTTCTGTTGATGTTAGAAAGCCAGATGTTTTTTTAAATATTGAAATAAATAAAGATGATACTTTTTTCTACTTTAATAGTATAAAAGGATTAGGTGGATATCCAGTTGGGGTTTTAGGAAAAGGACTTTTAATGTTATCCGGTGGAATCGACTCTCCTGTTTCTTTTTATCTTGCTTTAAAAAGAGGAGTTAAAGTTGATGCTATTTATTTTGAAGCTATTCCACATACGAGTTTAAATGCGAGAGAAAAAGTTATTACACTTGCTAAAAAGTTATCTTCTTATAGTCCGAAATTTAATTTATATATTGCGTCAATTACAAAATTACAAGAAGAAATATATAAAAAAGTTGATCCTTCTTATATGATTACAATTTTAAGAAGAATGATGTATCGAATAAGTGAGAAAGTAGCAAGATTAAATAAGCATTTGATTTTAATAAATGGTGAAAGTATTGGTCAAGTTGCTAGTCAAACTTTAACCAGTATGAATGCAATTAATAATGTTGTTGATATTCCAGTTATACGACCAGTTGCATGTTTTGATAAATTAGAGATTATAGATATAGCTAAAAAAATAGATACTTATGAAACAAGTATTTTACCATATGAAGATTGTTGTACAATATTTGTTCCAAAACATCCAGTAATAAATCCTAAACTTGATAAATGTCTTCTTGAAGAAGAAAAACTAATCGATTATGAAAAAATGATTGATGAAGTAATTGAAAATATTATAAAAATAAAAATAGATAATAAAGATGAATACTCTGATATTTTTTAAGGAATAATTTACCAAGTTTAATTTTGGTATAAAACCTAACTAATTGATACATTCTATAAATGTATAGGAGGTGAATACCAAAAATGAATAACAATAAAACTAGCAAGTTAGTTGTTCCTGGTTCAAAACAAGCTATCGAATCAATGAAATATGAGATAGCTAGAGAATTTGGTGTTAATTTAGGACCAGATGCTACTGCAAGAGCTAACGGATCAGTTGGTGGTGAAATAACTAAACGTCTTGTTGAAAGAGGTTTAAGTCAATTTGGTGGTTATACACAAAATAAATAGTTTGTAGAATAAGAAAAAGAACTAATGAAGTAATAATTAGTTCTTTTTTTATATTTTCTCAGGAATTAAAATATCAAAATAATTAAGTAGTTCATCTTTCTTATATTTATTATTATTTTTTAACCATTCAATACCAATACTTATTATTGCACCAAGATAAAACTTGGTAATAATATCACTTGGAATATTAGCATCGATATTTCCTTTATCTTTAATTCTTTCATTTATATCTTTATTTGCGACATCTAATAAAATATCCATAAAAATACCATTTTGGTTACTTATTAAAATAGAAGAATAAATATCTCTTTTTTCATCGATATGATTAATTAATATTTCAAGCATTTTCATAAAATATTTTTTAGTATTTATTTCATTTTCATTTTCTTTTAGAGCTTTAAAAAGATTTTGTTTTAACTCGTCAATTAATGAAACAAGAAGTTCATATTTGTCACTATAATGTTGATAAAACGTTGATCTATTTATGAAAGCTTTCGAACAAATGTCAGATATTTTTATTTCTTCAAAAGTCTTATCTTTCATAAGTTCAAGTAAAGCATTAAATAAAGCTTTATCAGTTTTTATAACTCTTAAATCGCTTTTATTCATAAAAATCACCATAAGTAATTATAAATAATAAAAGGACAAAAGTAAAGATAATATACATATTGTTTATTATTTATCAATACTAATTTATATTTTTGTTGGATAACATACAATTAGTAAAATATGTTAGTGTTTTTTTAAAAGTAAAATAATAAACTATATTGATGAGAGGAGGAATTTTATGAAAAAATTTGGAGATTTCGTTTGCAATAATAAGAAGACTGTAATTATTATTTCATTTATTCTCTTAATATTATCTTTTATAGGTATTTCTCTTACCAAAGTAAATTATGATATATTAGTTTATTTGCCAAAAGATATCGAAACAATAAAAGGACAAAATATATTAGTAGATGATTTTAATATGGGAGCTTATTCCATCGCTGTTGTTGATAATATGAATAGTCATGATATTTTATTATTAGAAGATGAAATAAGAAAAGTAGATGGTGTTGCTGAAGTTGTAAGTTTATACGATGTTGATTTAGCAAACATTCCAATTTCTATGTTACCAAAAGAGATTGTAGATAAATGTAGTAAAGATCAATCTTATCTTTTATTAATCACATTTAATAATTCGACATCAAGTAACTTAACAATAAACGCTGTTAAAAAAATACGTTTAATTGCAAATGAAAAAATTGGTCTTGGTGGTATGAGTTCAATGGTTTTAGATACTATGAATTTATCACAGCAAGAAATTGCAATTTATATAATTATTGCAGTTATTTTATGTACATTAGTTTTACAATTATCGATGGATTCATATATTTTACCTTTTTTACTTCTTATAAATATAGGATGTGCTATTTTATATAATTTAGGATCTAATATATTTTTAGGAGAAATATCATATATAACTAAAGCTCTTGTTGCTGTATTACAACTTGGAGTTACAACTGATTTTTCAATCTTTTTATATCATTCTTATGAGGATAAGAAAAAATTATATAATACTAAAGAAGAAGCAATGGTAGATGC
>CAKONT010000105.1 GCA_934097255.1 uncultured Bacilli bacterium | reverse complement strand
TATCATCTACACTAGCAAAAAAAGAAACAGTAAAAACTAAAAAGAATATCTTTAAAAAGTACAGACATATAGAAGAATTATCTATTGAAATTGCCTATGATTTTATTGATAAAATTCTCATAGGAAATTATGATGAAACAACAAATTCAAGGAATATTAAGATAATATGGAACTTTACCATTTAAAAAAATATATAGATGATTTATTACATCGGACAGTCGGACCTTTTATATAACAATATTTATATTTTTTTCTTTCTTCTTCTATTCTTCTTTTTATTTTTTCATAATTTTCACTTTGATTACAACCATTGTACATATTTTTATCCTCCTTTTATATATTTTATAAATATAATAAATCTCCTATAGTTTAATTTATGATAGAAATATGTACATTGTATAATTAATTTATAATCTTTATTTAAAAGTCAAAGTTTCACAGCCTTTTTTAATCTAATTGTTAAAAATACGTCAACTATTCTGCTAATTAAATTGTTATCATTTTTTTAATTTAATTAAGTTAATGTAAATCATCAAAACCTAATTATCTAAAATAAATTCAATAATATTATCATCAAAGCCATATAATTCATGTTTACCACCCTTTATTATTTCATAAACCAAATTATTTTTGTTACTAAAATCTCTAATATCATCAACTAAAACAGTTTTATCTATATCACCTTGAATAATAAACACATTATTAAATTTATTATTTTTTATAAAATTATCCCCATCCCTAAACTCTTCATAAGCTTTCTTATATATTTTAATATTATTATATAAAGGCAAAAAATCATTAGTTTTAAAATAATCTATATTTAAATTTTCTACTTTATTTTCTATAATTTCACAAAAATTAATAGCAGGACACATTAAATATATTTTGTTGATACTATTTATTATTTCATTATAAGCATTTAATAAAACAAACCCTCCATAACTACATCCAAATAAATAAATGTTGCAATTTTTATGAATATTTTTAATATATTCAATTGTTTCCTTAACATACTGAATACAATTACTTAAATTGAATTTTTCAAAAGAAGTATTATCTTCTCCATGTCCTATTAAATCTAAACTATAAACATTATAATTATTATCTAGTAATTTATTATAAAATCTAGCAATCCAGTTCTTATTACTACCTAAACCATGTACGTATAAAATAATATTTTTATTATTTATATTTCCAATGGCTTTAAATATATGTATTCTATCATTAATAACAAAATCACATTCAACTCTAATATCTTTTTTTGCAATCTCTAATAATTCTTCTATCATAATCAACACCTCTTACTAATATATTTACAAAAAAATCTCCTTATTAGGATAACTCATATAATTGGTTTAAAATTCAAATAACATTATAATATCTATCAAAATTGAGTATATTTTATCAGCAAATATATGAAAAATCAATTTTTTACATTAAAAATATATTTATCACATTTTTATAACTTTTTTATGTGATACATCACATAAAAAAGACTAAGATTAAAAATCTTAGTCAAATATCATTAATTATTTTCTTTTACTACTGTTTGTACTACAATATCATTTAAAATGAATAGAAAATATTATAATACTAAAATGGACTTATATTCATTTACTTATTCTATTTCCTCTAACATTTTCTTTCTTAAACTGTCTATATCAGTAAAAAATAAATTAGTTCCTCTTTTCTTTAATCCAATCATACTTTTAAATAAACTTTTAATTTCATTTTGTAAATCCGTCGGAACATTTAATGGAACACCATCAACAGTATGTACATGATCTATATACTTTTCTAATGTAGGAAATGTATTTTGAAGAAGTATCGCTGCATCTTCATCTGCTATTTTCCTAATTATAATTGTATTACAAAATCCATATCGTTCTATCTTTTTATCAATTATTTTTTTGATGAACTTAAAAATTTTTAAAAATGTCATATATATCGTTGTGTTTGCTCTAAAATACTAAAATGAAAGTAGAATTATTTTTGAATGAAGTTTTACATATGTTATTTTTTATTCAAAAGATATTGAACTTTTATTTTTATATTCTAAAAAGCAATTATAAAAATCTAAATGAGTTGGTACCAATTTATTTTCACGAATCAAATTACTAATATCTCTGATGCTAAACCAATTAACATCACCAACTTCTTCTTCTTGTCTTTTAATATCTTCTATATTGAAATCTTTCTTCAAATAATATATATCAACAAAGTCATCATCAGTTCTAACACTTTTTATAAGTTCTAAATCATTACTATCTACATTAAGATTTAATTCTTCTTTTAGTTCTACAATTGCTCCTTCTATACTATTTTCACCACTTTTAGGATGACCACCAGTTATACTCCATAAATCATATTTTCGATTAATTTGAAGAAACAATTCATTATTTGAATTTTCTATAAAAATAACCACCGTAATATAATACTTGTTTAAAGGTATTTTATTACCTTTTTTTACTCTTTCAAATATATTCAACTTATTTTTATCATATAAATCTCTATATTCTCTTTGATTATTGCAAATATCTTTAATTACTTTATCTAATTCTTGAATATCATATATTTCATTTTGAGTTTTGAAATTATCAAAGCCATATTTAACATTAACAAAAGGTATACAAACAAAATTAGCTGCTATTAAATCCGATTTAGTATCACCTATAAAAATACCATTACGTATTTTATTTCTTTTAATTAATCTCTTTAAATTAATTCTCTTATCTTTTTTAGTATTACCACTACACTCAAAATCCTCAAAATATTTATTTAACTTATAATAATCTAAAAAAGCTTCTATATATCCCTTTTGACAATTGCTAACTATATATAATTTATATTTTTTGGCAAGTTTTTTTATTTCATCTAATACATGAGGATATAAAATTCCACCCTCAACTAAAATAGCTTCATTTTCTTTTTGCTGGATACTATCTAATTTATATTCCTCTATATTAAAAATAGATATTATTTCATCATTAGTTTTGCCCATTAATGAATTGAATTCCTCCCTAGAAATGAAAATTTCTTTATTCCATACTTTATATGTAGTATTACTACTATTCCATAAAGTACCATCTAAATCAAATATTAATGCCAAATTTTTTTCGCTCATAATTTTTTACCTACACTTTCTTAATATTTTTTCAACAACCTCTTCATCACATAATGTAACTATATCTTTATTAATTTCTTT
>CAKONT010000104.1 GCA_934097255.1 uncultured Bacilli bacterium | reverse complement strand
TTTTTTATATATAAGGAAAGTGCGTTTGGATTATTATTAAATAAAAAAGCCTCAATAGAATTAAGACTACATCAGAAAAGTTAAAGTTAAAACCTTTAATCTTTTTGTTTTTTTATAAAAAAAGGATATATATCCATTGACAAACGTATGTTTTGTTTTTATAATAGTAAGACATAACCGTGAAGAAGTGTATCATCATGTATAAAGCTTATAAATTTAAAATGTATTTAACTTATAATCAATAAGAATTAGTTCATAAAATATTTGGTTGTACAAGATTTGTATATAATTACTTCTTAGGTAAATGTAAGGAAAATGGTTATCAGAAAGCATATGATATGTGTGAAGAATTAATAATTGAATATCCATTTTTAAAAGAAGCAGATAGCTGTAGTTTAAGAAACAGTATCTTTAATCTATAAGATAGTTATAAAAACTTTTTTAGTAAAATAAGTGGATACTCAGTATTTAAAAATAAAGTATAGAAAAACAAAAATAATAAGTACGGTAGCGACTATCGGAATTTAAGCCTATGGAGAATAGAGAGTACTCTATCTGTGAAGTAGGAAACTTGGGATGTAACAACCAAGGCGAATAAAAATTTTAATTTTTATTCTTTTGTTCTATATAAGAAAAGTATTTTTTATAATAAAATAACCATTAAAAGATAATATTTTAAGTGCTAGTCTCATTTTAAACAGCTTGTCTTCCTTAATAATAAGTGATAGAATAAGCATTAAAAATTAATAGAGGCTGTTTAATATTAATTAATCACTACTAACAAGGAGTATAATATGGAATTAGTTAAAGTATATGAACACAAAAAAATAATGATAAACAATGAAGTTAAAAGTATGTTAAAGATTGCATACATTACTTATGCCGATGTTAAAAATGATACTGCTATTTTAGAAAATCCTAAAGGTAAGAGCGTAAAAAAAATATCTAGGCAGATGTCAGATATTGAAAATGAAGATTATATCTTTGATGAAGTAAATACTGCGTTAATTAAATTTGGTGATGACTCTCTATCAGAAACAGATATTTTAGAAAAAGCAGAAAAATATTTATTAGGTATGTATTATGAGATTTATGAAGAATCTGGAATACTTATTGGTATAAAGGAAATTTTTGATGATAAAATAAGAGAACAATATGATCAAGGTGTTGTTCCAAGTTTATCTAATCAACTTAACTCTTTAATGTCAAATATGGAGTCAGGAAGATTAGTTTTAAATCAAGGAATAGTAAGTCAATTAATTGGAAAATCAAACAGTTTAGAGCAACAAGACACAAATACCAATAAGAGTATGATGGATTATGATATTAAAGGAATTTATAAGGAATTAAAAGAAATAGTTATTGGACAGGATGCCCAATTAAAAGTATTTTTGGCAAATATTATTAAAAATATATCTTTATCATATTCTGAACTTGATGTTGAAGTAATTAAAAGGCTGAAGAGTAATATTTTATTAATTGGCCCAACTGGTACAGGTAAAACATTAATGATTGAAAGTTTAGCTAAAATTTTAGATATTCCATATGTTATTTGTGATGCCAATAGATACACATCTAATGGTTATGTTGGTGAAGATATAGAAAATATTTTAGTAGATTTATATCATACATGTAATGAAGATATGGAAAGATTTGAACATGGTATTATATTTATAGATGAATTTGATAAATTATGTGAAGTAAAAGATGAAAAAAGTCATGTTACTACAACTGATGTTCAAGCAAGTTTGTTAAAATTATTAGATGGTACAGTAGTTAATAAGACACTCAAAAGAGGTTTATCTGAAGAACATTTATCATTCGACACTTCTAGAATTATTTTCGTTTTATCGGGTGCTTTTACTAAAATATTTGAAAATGAAAAGATAATATCCGAAAAGGTATTAAAAGAGAATGGATTAATATCTGAAATATTAGGAAGAATAAAAACAACAATAGTTTTAAATAAACCAAGTAAAGAAGACTTAAAGCAAGAAGCACTGCATGGTAAGTTTAGTTACTTAAAAATGTTTAATAATTATTTAAAAACATTAGGAGTTGATTATACAGTAAGTGATGATTTTATTGATTATGTAGTTGATTTAGCTTTTACCATGGACCTTGGATATCGTGGCTTAGAAAAAATAATTAGCAGTTATATAGATGAGTATCTATTTGATATAATAAGCGGAGATAATAAGAAATTAATATATGCTATAACGGAAAAAAATATCTGATTAATAATAAATAGGAGAAATAATAATCATTAAATATGATATAATACAGGCTATAAACATTGATTATATAATTAAATATTAGGAGGAAATAATATGAAGTTAGAATTAGTAAAAAAAGATGATCCACGATTAAAACAAACATGTGAAGAAATTACAGACTTTGAAAATAAAGAGTTCTATCGTAATTTAATTAACCAAATTATGGAAGCAAGCGTAGATCAATATGCATTTGCTGCAGCAGTCCCACAATTTGGAATAAATAAAAGATTTATTTTAATGATAAGTGCTACAGAAGAGAAAGTAAAAAATATAAATTAAAACAAATTTCATTAAAACCACTTGTTAAAAAGATAAAACAAAAAATGCATCTTCCAGAGATGACAGTAGATGATTTCTTTACTACTCAAGAAGAAAGAGACTTAAGAGCAAAAGAACATGTTGAAAATCTAAAAATAAGTGATATTTCAGATTTTCCAAATCATCCATTTAAAGTTATAGTAGATGCAGACATGCGAGAAATGGCAAAGAGTATTGCTGAATATGGTGTATTAGTTCCAGTTTTAGTTAGACCAAAACAAGATGGTAAATATGAAATGATTTCAGGACATAGAAGAAAGAAAGCAAGTGAACTAGCACAAAAAGAATCAATACCGTGTATTATTAGAGAACTTACAGATGATGAAGCAACAATAATTATGGTTGATAGCAATATGCAAAGGGAACATATACTCCCAAGTGAAAGAGCATTTGCTTATAAACTTAAAATGGGCGCTTTAAATCATCAAGGTAAGAGGAATGATTTAACTTTCTGCCAAGATGGCAGTAAGTTGTCTACTGCTCAAATGATTGGTAAGGAACTTGGTGATAGTGAAAGACAGGTTTTTAGATATGTAAGACTAACCGAACTAATACCTAAAATATTACATGAACTTGGTATTCCATCTCATATAAAAGGTTATCAGTATATCCGTGAAGGAATTTCTATTTTA
>CAKONT010000103.1 GCA_934097255.1 uncultured Bacilli bacterium | reverse complement strand
GTTTATTTTTAGATTTATTATATATTTTATTTACAAATAAAATACCTCCGATTAATACTATCATTGATATTAAAACAATAATTACTTTTTTATTTTTCATAACCTACTCCAATTCCGCATAAATCCGAATATTTATTTTCCTAGATTATAAACATTTAGGAAAATAGCCTACCGATTTTATGGGAAAGGGACTAGAAATTCACTCAAAAAAATGCTAAAATTAGGATAGAAATAGCATAAATACTAGGATGGATTTTCCTAAATGTTTATACTTTATGAAAGACTATCCCTTATAAACACTGGGTTTGTGAAGTTTTTAAATACTTTTTAAAATCAAAAAAAATTAGAGTTTTTTCTCTAATTTAACTTTTCTTATGTCTTCTTTTGTCTTGTTTTGTCAAAGTGCATGCAATTATATTTTTAATATGTATAATAGCTACTCGAACGTGCAAGAACTGGCGTTGCCACCAATTTTCAGGGGGTTTGAAATAAATCAAAAATTCTGAGAGGAGGATGATGCTTATGTCTAAAGATAAGATAATTAAAATCGAGTTTTTATTCATACTATTTCTGATTTGTTTTTACAACTTAGATAAAATAGAAAACGCCGTTCAAGATTTAGTAAAACTATATAGGCTCTTAAAAGAGTTTATTATAGCAATACTTTCCTGAATAGCGTTATCTAGTTTAACCAATTAGGCAACGCGAACTTTCTTCGCGTTCACCTATTTATAATATAACATTTATTTATATATTTATGCAAGATGCTTATCTTGTATTTTTTAACCTATATGATATGGATCTGTTGAAGTTCCTGTTCCTCCCACTATTTTTAACGCATCAGCAGCAAGATAAAATGTTGGTCTAACAAAAAGTTGAATAGAATTAACATTATTAGCATTACCATAACCATTTAAATAAAGTTTTCCATCAGAATACAAAGAAGAAGCACGATAAGAAAATGATGAAAACGGAGAAATTAACCATTCAATTTTATTTGATTCCCAACTTGTTGCTTGTGATGTAAATAACCAATCATTATTTTTACAATCACTATATGATGAACTGTCCCAATTAAATAATTCTTTTGCTCTACAACTTGATTTATTTGTTGTTGTTCCTCCCACTGTTGCATATCCATAATCACTTGGATACATCAATCCTACTTTTGCATATATACTTGATGGATTTCCACTATATATTGCATTTGTATTTCTTTCTTCTTTATATATTCCATCAGCTGTTAAAGTACGAAAATTTGATGAAGTTGCACCTCCTAAATGCCATTTTACATTTGCGATTGCATTAGATTGTTTACTATTTACATTCGCTGTACTAAGTAAAGTAGTCAAATATGTTCCGTTTAATTCTGTTTTTAATGATGCAGTGTTCCAATTATTATTTCCTGCTGAATTCCATAACTTTCCGCTTGTTCCACCATAGTTATTTGTATCAATTATTTTAAGTAATTTTTTAGTACCACTACTATTTGTTCCATCACTTGAGGTATCTTCATTAAATAATCCTATTATTCTAAATAGTAAAGAACTACTTGAACAACCTCCACTTTTTTGATTATCTAAACATATGTAGTTATTTGGATTTGCGCCTTCATACCTTAATCCATTTTCATCAAAGATATCATTATTATTTGCTACCATTAATGTCTCAAATGATGTTCCAAGTGATATTGTAAATTCTTTTGTAGCAATATTTCCTGCACTATCTTTTACCCACAGATAATATGTTCCCTCAGCACTTTGTGTAAAGGAAATTGTTTGACTTGTTCCCGAAAAACTATTATATTCTTCTGGTTCTATAGTGTTACTATCACTTACTCCATAAAGTGCAAGCGATATGTTGTCTGTAGCGGTAAATGTTACTGTAGTATCACTAATACTTAATGAGGAAATAATGGGTGCTTCACTATCACTATTTTTATTAGCGTATACATTACATATTGCTTTTTGAGTTGTTAATACTACAATGTTTCTTCCTACAATACTAACTGTTGCTCCATTTGTACAACTAGTTTTATTTGTATTTATAGTATAGTAATATCCTGTTTCATACAAAGGTAATTGTCCCATTTGGTTATAGTTTTTATCATCAGTATTCCCCTCTTCTTGCTGAACAAATAAATTTACTTCATAATCATCAATATATCCATCTATTGCATCAAAATATACTTTACATTTTCCTTTCTTTGTTGCATCTACATAAAACTTTTGATTTTCGTATTTTTCTATGGTTATTCCTGTATCACAAACTGATTTACTTTCTACATAACTATATGATAATGAACTTGGTACATAATATGATAACGCATATGTTCCAAGACCTACTCCACTATCATTTTTATTTTCTCTATACACTTTAATTGATACATCTGATGAATCTATAAGAGCTACTCCAGAAATTATTAATTTTGAACTCTTATTTTGATAAAATGAATATGATATTAAAATTATGCTCGAAAGTATTGATAAAATAATTATTGTTAATATTGTTAAACATCTTTCTTTATTATTACTATAATACTCCTTAAAATTATTTACTAATTTTTTCAAACCTCTCACACCTTCCAAACCTAGGTAAATACTATAGTTTATTTTCGCAAATCATAAACATTTAGGAAAAATGTAAGTCAATTTTATGGGAAAGGGACTAGAAATCCAATTAAAAAAATGCTAAAATTAGGATAAGAGTAACGTAAATACGGGGATAAGTTTTCGCAAATGTTTATGTTTTATGAAAGACTAGTCCTTATAAACACTGGGTTTGAAAGATTTTAATCAAATTTTTTTATTACAAATTTTTTTATTTTATTTTGCCAAGCAAATAATCTTTATCAGACACAATCCTTCCATTTAGATTATAATAATACTTTGTATCTTTTTTATAATTTAAAAGAAGTTCATTTTTATTTACAACTTTGGAATATTTAATATCATAAAGCATTTTTTCTAATATAAATTTTTCATAAATAATACTTTTATTTTTAATAACCTCAATAGTCTTATAAACAAATAAACTTATTATCAAATAATTATTAAAATTATATTTATAATTTAAAAATAAATAAATTAATATAAAAAGAAATGATGTTAAATAATGATATTTAATAACTTTTTTAAATGGTAAAAAATAAGCATATATTTCAAAAAGTATTTTACTTCCATCTAAGGGAACAATTGGAAGCAAATTAAAAAGCATTATTGATAGATTTATTTTTCTAAAAAAAGAATCCTTAAAAAATATAAATAAAATACATTGAAAAACTACTCCCATAATCGAAATTAAAAAATTATTTATAAATGATGAATTATAAATATTATCTATTTTAGTTATTCCTCCAAAAGG
>CAKONT010000102.1 GCA_934097255.1 uncultured Bacilli bacterium | reverse complement strand
TTTCATAATTTTCTTGTAATAATTTTAGTATTTCTTTCCCTTTATTATTTTCTTTCATAATAAAAATCTCTCCATTTCTTTTATTTTATCATGGAAAGATTTCTTATTTACACAAATTTATTTACAGACTCACTTATTCTCTTTATTTTCGTTTAGGCTTTCCGTATTGGTCGCGTAAGTCCATACCTTTAATACAAGTAAAACAAGATATAGGCACTCTTCGTTTGTCATCTTTTTCCATAAAGACACATAACTCATCAAAACACTCCTTAAATAATTCTATAAACTCCCTTTTTTTATTTTCGTGTTCTTGTTGTTGCTTTATGTATTCATCAATGCCATTTTCAATAACAAAGTTTAAGTCATATTCAAGAGTGTTCTTATCTGGTTCTTTAAGTCCTAATAAGTCCTCAATATCTAAATCAATACTTATTTTTTTATTTGCCATTTTTAACCTCCATAGCCTCAATTAGTTTTAAATATTCAAATTCACTTATAAGATAATTTTTTGATGATTTTATAGCCTTAACTTTTCCATTTTCAATTAAGCCTTTTATATACTTAATAGAAGTATGGAGGCTATCGCTAACCTCAATAAGTGTAAAAAATTTTTGTGTCATTGTTCCTCCTTATGTTTAATGGTGGGGGATAGTTTAGTAATCAAGCACTAAAAAAAGGACATATAAGCCCTATGTCCCAACCAATTTTTACCCTAATCATTTTGGGTATTTCATTTACTTTTTTTAAATAATCTATATAGTGTCGTATTTATATATGTTCCATTTTCAAAAATAAAAGGATTTATCATATATACATTTGCTCTTCCTACTTTGGCTCTTGTCATAATTTGTAAGTCAATAAGATGATTTACTCTCTCAGTAAAAGTATTGTGTGAAAGTTTTGTTATTTCTATAAATCTATTTTTACTTATATTAACACCATCTTCAATTAGTATGCCACTTACTTTATCAAGATAGGAAAGAGCCTTTAATATAATCTTATACTCGCTTTTGGTTAAATCTTCATCAGCAAGTATGCTAATAGTATCTTTATATACTTTAACAAATAAATTATTTTTTTTAATAGTTTTATGATTAGCCCTATATTCTTTTTGTTCTCTTGTATCAACTCTAATGCTATCTCCATCTCGTAAAGAGTATTCAATTTCGCCCGTTTCGGTATTCATAAAAGTAGATACTAATTCATCTTGTTTAATTACTTTTCTTTTTAATTGTTCCATAATTTGCCTCCCTAACTTGTGAATACATACCAATTTTGGTTTAAATAAAAGTTAAATAGAACCCAATTACTTATACCAATATAATGGTATATATTTTTGCTGTTTTACTTGTAAATAAAGGGAAAAATGATTGTTTTTCTCTTATCTTTTCTTATACAATTATTCATATTAAAGTTTTAACCTTTTTGCTATACTATTAAGTATAAATAGTAGTAAGTATAATACTCTTTATAGGAACTAATTTGTTTAAAAGCCTATCTCATTTTATCTATTAGCCTTATGGTATGACTTAATTATAATTACAATATAATTTTAATATTGTTTGGTGGCTTGTGTTAAGAGTATAAACATTACAAAGCAACTACTTTTTATTGAATACAAAAACAAGAGCCTTTATTTGCTCTTGTGATAAATAATATCTATTGCCAACCTTTGTATATGATACCTCATTATTACTAACCCAACTATAAAGTGTTTTATAAGATACACCAACTAACTTACAAGCCTTTTTCAATGGTATTAAATCTTTGATATTACCACCTCCTCATATATTTAGTAGCAATTTGAGGAACAAATTCAACTTTTGTGTATTTTTGTTAAAGAAAATAGGCAAGTTGCCAATATACCTTTATTGTTTATAAAATATTGTATCATCATATTTTAAATTGCTATCCTGTATTTCAAAAGTTATGCTATCGGTTGTTTCTCTTTCTTTAATAACATCATAATAACTATACTCAACTCTTATAGTATTATTACTTTCTACATAATTACAATCGTGAGTATTAGCACTTGAATAAGGCTTATAGTAGCATTTGCTATCTTCGTATATTTCAATGTAATTATTGCTATCTTTTATTGATATATATTTACCTACTAAACTATTATCTTCTTTAACACAACCAGATAATAAAACAATTAAAAATAATAATAAAAATGCTTTCTTCATAACTAATCTCCTTTAATTTATTATATAAAAATTATGAGTTTTTGCTTGGCTATCATAAAAATCTATAAATGCTTCTTTCTCTAATTTAGGTATTGATACAAATTGAACATACATATTTTCTTTTCTTTCGTGTAATTTATAATACGGATATAAAGCATTATCATCATATCTATATTCACTTGCTAATTCTTTATTATATGAGGCATAATTTTGATAATATAGATAAATATAACCATCATTTATACTTTCATATTTTTCAGTTTGTGTATCAAATTCAAAAGCACTTTCATTTGGTGAAAATGTTGATTTTACTTTTAAAATATAGTTAGGACTATAATTACCATAAGTGTAATCACCAGTTAAATCAATATTCCAATTTGTTGTTTTTATTTCGCATTTTCCACTACAACTTTTTATAAGTTGTATATTAACTTTTGTATTGCCAATTTTGTTATTATATTTGCCTTCAATGTCAATAGCATAAGCACCTTCTTTTGTTATATCAAAATCTATATTGTAGGTAATATCTTCAATCGTTTCCCCATTAGAATAATCATAAAATTTAAAAGCATCTTTTAAATTATCTTTATCCTCAAAAAATTTAGTGTTGGTAGGTAATATCAAAGTATAGTTTGAAGAACCACCCTCAATAATCAAATCATTTGATTTTTTTTCATAACTTAATTGAAAAGTTTTTTCTTCTACCTTATTACATCCACAAATACCTAAAATTACTAAACCACATATCATAAATAGACTAATTTTTCTTTTTATTTTTTTATTTCCGTTCTTATTTTCTTTTTCACACTCACTACATTTAATTAAAGCCATTTAGTTTACTCCTTTCATATTCTATTATACCACAAACCACTCCTATTTGGTGGGGTATATTGTTATTTTTTTATGAAATAATATTTGTATGGAGTGATACCAATGGCGAGTATATCAATAAAATCAATTCAAAGGAAGATGAACAATACAAAAATGTAATTCAAGCCTATTTAAAGATTAAAAAACCAAGTAGAGAATTATTATCAGCCCTTATAGGTAAAATTGTTGTTGATAAAGAGCAAAATATTGAGATTTATTACAACTTTAAGCCTTTAATTTAGCAATTTTTCTCACTTTTAGGAGTATGAGTTGATACTCTCATATATAGACCACAAACTTTTTTTACATCATCCAATTATCATCATCTACTTTACTAAAAAAGAGCGAAGCAGTACAACTAGGCTTATTTGTACTACTTCGCCCATAAATAAATCAGATATAAGTT
>CAKONT010000101.1 GCA_934097255.1 uncultured Bacilli bacterium | reverse complement strand
GTGCAAATGCTTATTGGACAATGAGCCCTGCTGGATTACTTGCTTCACAAGGGGTTAGAGCTAATGCTTGGAGTATTAGAGATAGTTATTCGCAACAGGAAGTGGTTGTTACAGGACGTACTATAAGACCAGTTATATCTTTAAGATCTGATGTTTTAGTTTCATCATCAACTGATGGAACAATAGATAATTCATATAAAATCTTAACAAATTAGTATTTTTTAGAATGAAATATTTTTATTTCATTCTTTTTTTGCTTAATAAATTTTCTTTTTTCTTTTTGTTTGTGATATAATTACTTATAGAGTAGGAGTGGTTACTGTGCCTAAGAAAAAAAGTAGAAAAAATAGTAAAGAAAAACAGATAGAAAATTATGCAGAACTTGTAGGCATATTTTGTATTTTAATAAGTATTATTGGCATTGGAAAATATGGCCCGGTTGGTAAAGCAATTTCTTCTTTTTCTATGTTTTTAGTCGGATCTTTATATATACTTCTTTTAGTATTTGTATTGGGTGTTGGAATATTTATGGTTGTAAAAAGAGAAAGGCCAAATTATTTATCAAGCAAATTTATTGGATTATATGTAGCTTTAATTGGTGTTGTTGTTTTACTTCATAAGGAATATGTTGTTCAAAATAAAGAATTTTGGGTAATACTTGAAGAAACAGTTGATGTTTTAATGAATTCGATTGATAAGATTATGACATCTTCAGTTAAAAGTGGTATTGTTGATATTACCATTTTAAATTCTGGAGGTGGGGGAATAATCGGTGGTCTTTTCTCAGCTTTATTTAATTTTATGTTTGACTATAACGGTATGCTTATCGTATCGTGGATATTAGTTGGGGCAGGATTTTTAATCTTTACAAGTTTCGGTATATTTGATTTGTTAAAAGATACGAAGAAAAAACTTGATGACATGATTCCAGTACACGAAAAATCGACTGAAAAACAAGACATTCCGCCAAGTGATAGTTATGATGATATATCATCTAAGTTTAAAATAAATGATAATAATGATATTTCTTCAAAAGATGAAAATAAAACTGTTATTAAAGATTTAAGTGAATTAACTCATAATGTTAATGTTTCACTAGAACAAGAAGATGAAGAAAAAAAAGATGTTGCCGTAACAAATAGAAATTATATTTTGCCAAGCTTAGATTTATTAGATAAACCAGCAAAGAATAAAAAGGGTACTGATCGAAGTGTAATAGAAGCAAACTCAAAAAAACTTGTTGATACTTTGAGAGATTTTGGTATTTATGGCAATGTTGTTGCTGTAAACATTGGACCAAGTGTTATTCAATATGAACTTGAGTTATCACAAGGAACAAAATTGTCTAAACTTTTAGGATTAAATAGAGAAATTGCATTATCACTTGCCAAAAAAGATGTTCGTATTCAAGCCCCTATTCCAGGTAAATCAACAGTTGGTATTGAAATGCCAAATGAAAATATGCAGGTAGTAACTTTAAAAGAAACCCTTGAAGGTCTTGTTAAAGAAAATAAAATAAAATCTAAATTAAGTGTTGGACTTGGTAAAGATATAATGGGTCATGTCCAAGCATGTCATATTAATAAAACACCTCATTTACTTGTTGCTGGAGCAACAGGAAGTGGTAAATCTGTCTGTATAAACTGTATTATTTTATCTATTTTAATGTTTACAAAACCTGACGAAGTAAAACTTATTTTAGTTGATCCTAAAAAGGTAGAGCTTGGTGTTTATAATGGTGTTCCACATCTTGTAACGCCAATTGTAAACGATCCTAAAAAAGCATCTCTTGCCTTACAAAAAGCTGTTAGTGAAATGGATCGAAGATATGATTTATTTGAAGAAACTAAAACAAGAAATATTGAAAGTTATAACGAATATGTAGATAAATATAATAAAAATAAAGAAGAAGATGAAATGATGAAACGTCTTCCATATTGGGTTGTAATTGTGGATGAACTTGCCGATTTAATGCTTGTTGCTGGAAAAGAAGTTGAAACATCAATCGCAAGAATAACACAAATGGCTCGTGCTGCGGGAATTCATTTAATCATAGCAACACAACGTCCATCAACAGATGTTATAACAGGTCTTATAAAAGCAAATATTCCATCACGTCTTGCATTTACTGTTTCATCACAAATAGATTCAAGGACAATTCTAGACATGAGTGGTGCTGAAAAACTTCTTGGAAAAGGTGATATGTTATATTTACCTATGGGAGATATTGTTCCACAAAGAATTCAAGGAGCGTTTGTTAGCGATGAAGAAATAGAAAGAGTCGTAAATTATGTAATAGGACAACAAAAAGCTCAATATGATAATAATTTCTTCTCATCTTTTGAAGATAAAGATCAAGAAATAAAAAATAATATGATAAGTAATGATGAAGAAGAATATGACGATCCTTTATATAACGATGTAGTTGAATTTGTAATTACAAGTGGCAAAGCTAGTGCGTCTTTATTACAAAGAAGATTTAAAGTGGGTTACAATAGAGCAGCAAGAATCATTGACTTATTAGAAGAAAGAGGAATTATTGGTCCACAAAATGGTTCTAAACCGAGGGAAGTTTTAGTTGAATTAGAAAACAAAGAATAATATTTTTGATATAATTAAATAGGAGTAAAATTTATGAGTATACATATTGGCGCTAAAAGCGATGAAGTTGCACCTTTAGTTATTATGCCTGGAGATCCACTTAGGGTAAAATATATTGCAGAAAAATATTTAAAAGATGCTAAATTAATAAATAAAATACGTATTAATTTGGGATACACTGGCTATTATAATAATAAACAAGTTACAATATTAGCATCTGGTATGGGAATGCCAAGTATGGGTATTTATGCAAATGAACTTTTTAGAGAATACGGTGTAAAAAAAATAATTAGAGTAGGTTCATGTGGAAGCTATTATAAAGAAATAAAAATAAGAGACATTATTCTTGTTGAAAAAGCATACACATTATCAAATTTTGCTTTTCAAGATAGAGGAGTTAATATAAATCTTATTTCCTCATCTACTTTTTTAAATAATAGAGTAATAGAAGAAGCAGTAAGAAGAAATATCAATATCAAAATTGGAAATATTAATACATCTGATGTATTTTATAATGAAATAGAAGATGATAAAATAAAACAAAATTATTGTTTGGGTGTTGAAATGGAAACATTTGCTCTATTTTACATAGCTAAAAAATATCAAAAAGATGCTGCTAGTATTTTAACTGTTTCTGATAATTTAATAACAAAAGAACAGATGAGTAGCGATGAGAGAGAACAAACGTTAGACGAAGCAATTGTTCTTGCTTTAAATTCCATTACAATATAAAAAATTGAAAGGGGGATTATTTATGGAATATAAAAAAATTTTACTAGATGGGTATAATTTACATCTGATAAAAACTGATAAGTTTAAAACAGTAACTGTTAGTGTAGCTTTTAGAAGAAAAACTGTAAAAGAAGAGGTAACTATTA
>CAKONT010000100.1 GCA_934097255.1 uncultured Bacilli bacterium | reverse complement strand
AGAATTTAAAATAAAAGATAACTGTTTTAAATCCTCAAAAATCTTATTAAACTTCAAATTATTTAAATTTTTTCTAATAAATAAATAAAAATTAATAAAATCAAAAAATAATCCATTTAAACAATAATTCAATATTGTGCCATGAAAAAATTATTATAGCATAAAAATATTCTTTTTCCATATACTTTTCAAATGCTCACATACAAAAAGAGCAAATAACAACTAAGGATGAAATGATATGTATATGAAAAATGATAAAGAATTGCTAACTGATTTTGCAAAATCCCGAAACCTCAAACAAACAACAATAAATGTATACAAAAGTTATATTAAAACATACACACAATATCAACAAAAATCATTAGTAGACCTCATACAAGAAGCAGAAAAAGAAGAAGAACAAGGCATTCGTTGGAAAAATCGTACATTAAAAAAAAGATTAATGAACTATAGATCATATATTTATGAAAATTACCTTGTTGGATCTGCAAGAATAATGTTCTCAAAAATATTAACCATCTACAAACATTACGATATTGAAATCCACCAACTCCCAACCTATTCTATGAAAAATGTTAATCAAAACAAACCCATCACATTTAAAGATTTACCTGACCATGAAATCATTAAAAAAGCATTAGACATCAGTAACACTCGAATGAGAGCAATAATCCTCTTTATCAGCAGCAGCGGTTGTAGTAGAATAGAAACATTAAATTTCACAATACAAAATTTTATAGATGCCACCAAACAATATCATCAAGAAAATAATATTTACGATGTATTAAATGTACTTAAAGACAAAAAAGATATAGTTCCTACTTGGGAACTTCGACGTCCTAAAACCAATAAATTTTACACAACCTTTTCATCACCAGAATCTACATCAGAAATAATTAATTATCTTATTTCATCAAATCGTGATTTAAAAAACACTGATAAACTATTTAATTTAACTGAAAACTACACAAGCATATCTTTTGAACAATTAAACAATAAATTAGGATTAGGCAAAAAAGGAACATACATCCGATTTAGACCACACATGCTTCGTAAATTCCATGCAAGTCAATTATTTAACGATAATTGCAGTATCGAATTTGTAGATGCTCTACAAGGTAGAGGTAAAGATGCAACACACAGTAGTTATTTCATGGAAGATCCTGAAAAACTCCGTGAAGAATATATTAATCATCTTGATTGTTTGATGATTAATTGGAATAATATTACTTATAAATCTCCAGAATATCTTGAGTTAGAAGGTAAATATCAGGAAAAAGAGGTTGAAGTGAAGACTATGAATAATAGGTTGTCTGCTATTGAGGAAATGTTGTTTGATGATGGGTTATGTAATGTTTTAGATAAATTCAAAAAAAGATAAAAATTATTATATTTTGATTAATATCATTACTTGGGAGTGTCCTAAAACTCTCAAATTTTTTTCTTTTTTTATTCAATAATGAGGATATATTTAAATTGATTGTAATTAATTATTATTATAAAACTTTTTGTTGTTTAATCTAACAAAATAATAGAAATAAAATTTAATTAAGGTAAACCAATTCTAGATAAATAATTAACAAACCTTTGAGATAATCGCTCACGGTATAATTCATTTAAAGATCCAACATAAGATTCTTCAAAAATAGAATAAACATAGTGTGTTGGTAATGTATAATATCTCTTAAAATCAACTACCAATTTTGGAATTTGAAAATCTGGAAATGGTTTTAAATAATGATATCTTGCTACTTCATTTTTTTCAACTTTTTTCCAATCTTTTGATGAAATATGTTGCATTATAAAGTTATTATAATTTTGCAGGTGATTCCCATTACGTAATTTTTCAGCAGGAAATGCTGGACACACTAAAATTGAAGGTAATAATTTATCATACACTTTTCTAAAATCCTCTACTTTCTTTTTATCAAAAGTATCAAAATTAATATTAATTAAGTCTACTTCATCATTATATTTAGTATATTTACTATATGAATTAAAATCTTGATTTAAGTCACAATCTTGAGATAAAATAACAATATACGGCATTTTAAACTCATTATCTTCAACATCATTATATTCAACAATAATATTCACATCTCTTAAAATATCACCTTGGAAAATTTTAAGGGAATCATGATACCTATAATCATTTTTAATTTTAGATTTCATTTTTAATCAAAAATTTTATCTAAATTTACGGCTTACAACCCTACGAGAATCTTCATATTTTTCTCCAGAGATACTAAATGATTTAATATCTTGAGACTTTTTCGCCATTATTTTCACACAATGAGTTATAGGGGATTGCTTATAATTTTTATTATACTTCATATTATCCCTACTTAATAAATTTTTTATACTCTTCTGAAATCATTTCTTCAAACAAATTTGAAATAGTTTCATGCATTTCAATCACTACTTCATCAATTTCAGAAATAGTAATCTCATCATTACAAATACAATCTAAATCCAAAATAAATTCTTTTCTAGCAATAGGATTAGGAAATTCAGTATTAAAAATACCAAACTTAAAATTTATAAAAAAATTATTTTTTTCAAAAGTAAATTGACTCATTAATCGTGAAGGTGATTCATATTCTCCTAATAAATCTTGAAGAAGTAATTTGCGTGTAATAATCGATTCCCACTTTAAAGGATTTCCTTTAGAACATTTAATATTATTAATATATCTTAATCCAATTGAATTAAATTCTTTAATATTAAAAATTGCAATAGCATTAATTATTAAATCAATATACTTTTTAAATTCATCAAAACCTAAATATTCTCCTAAATAAACTCTAAAATCTAATAGACAGTAATCATTCCCTAATTCAACAATTAATGGACTCGCATCAATATCTTCAGTTTCATGAAAAACCCATGAAGTAGGTTCATGAGTTGTTTTTATTTCCCCATTTTGATTAGTAATGTTAATAGAGATTTTAGGTTCCATATTTACAGTATCATATTTGAACTTCTCTTTAATTTCATTATAGAATTTAGGAATATTCTCCTTAATATTATAAAAATTTGCAAATTTTAATTCTAGACTAATCTCTGTAAGAGGACTCTTTGAATAAACATTTGACATATTTTCACCAGACTTCTATTATTCAATTTTCACATGCTTAATTTATAGTTTAGTATTAAATATATAAAAAGGTAATTCTTTAAAATGAAAAAATTTCCTTTTTCATAAAAAGTGGAAGTAATTTAAATAAACCTCCCCAAATGCATCAACAAATCTTATTAATGCTCCGATTTCATCTTTGTATATTACTGTTGCTGTTTCACTATTGCTCCATTGGGTGCCTACTTCTGCTTTTTTTAATTCACTCCACGAGATGTTCTTATAGATATCTCCACTTTTTAATGTGAATGCAGGTTGTTCATAAGTTACTGTTTCAGGTGTTACTGTTCCTTTTGGTAGGATATGTTTTACTGTTTCATTTACTGATTTGTAACCGTTTAATGCTTGTATTTCTTTTATTTTATTAATTAAAC
>CAKONT010000099.1 GCA_934097255.1 uncultured Bacilli bacterium | reverse complement strand
ATCTTTTCTTCAAAAGCACCACGTTTTTCAGCCTTTTTATCTGCAATTGCTATAATATCATTCAAATCTTTATTTTCTAATTTAGCTAATGCTCTAATTACTTCTAACATGTCTGCTAATTCTTCTACTCGACTATCACCTGTTGCTTCAATTACTTCCTTATATTCTTCATATAATTTATTTTCTAATTCTTTTTTATATTCAATTTCATCTAATATTCTTACAACTGGTATTTCTTTATTTTCTTTTATTATATTAGGTATTTTATCTCTTACTAACTTATTATATATTCTTTCCATTTTCAACTCTCCTTAATAATTATTGTTTTTTACTTTCTTTTAAATATTTTTTATACATTTTATCCATCGAAGTAATATATTCTTTATCATCTATTAAAAGTGATATCTTAAATACTTCCTGTTTTATTTAACTTTTCTAAATCTTTGATAACGATATTATAATTTAATTTATAAAAATCAGTATCTAATTGATTCCTTGAAACACACCACCATAAAGAAGTATAAGAATCAAACAAACTGTAAAAATTTAATCTTTCATCAAAATTATATTCCCTTGTTTTTACACTATCATATCCGCTCAAAAATATTTCAAATTTATCCTTATTAAAAAGTCGATTCATTTTAACAAAATCAAAAACATATTCTCCATTTTTCATACTTTCTAAATCAATTAATCCTATTTCATTTTTTTTGCCAAACATTAAGTTACCAATTCTAAAATCCATATGCAAAATAGAATTTTTGTAATTATTTGTTAAATTTTGTTTTATGTATTTTCTTAAAAATTCGCTTATTTTTTGATTTTCTTCTTTTCCAAAAATTCTTTCCAATGTTTCTACTGTCTTATCAAGACACCCATTTAAATATTTTAACCACGAATCACTAACATCATCCAATAATTCACAAGAATGTAATTTTGCTAATAAAATTCCAATGTTTCTAATTTGCTCATCGTTTAACTCATTTGCTTTTTCATCATAAATATTTTCCCCTTCAAAAAAACTTTGAATAATGTAATACTTTTCATCGCATATACCAGTTCCTATTACATTAGAAACAGGAAGATATGATTTTAAATAATTCATATATTTACTTTCATTAATAATCTTTTTTTCATTATTGCAAAATTTAAGTACATATTTTTTCTCATCTATCGAAGTAATTATATATACATTTGAGTTAAAAGAATTTGTTGCACTGTTTAATTCTTTAATTGCAATCCCTTCTTTTTTGAATATATTTTCTATTTTTTCTCTGTTCATAAATAACGCACCACCTCTCTTTTCTTTTTGCATTTAATATCTGTTTTAAATACTTTAACATATGGCGAATATCTTACCCTTCCATGTGCTATATCATTTCTTAAATTTGACATCACAAATTGTGATCTCAAGTTTGCCATCTCTTCTATTTAGAAACCTCATAATATTTCTTTTAATTGTTTGATTTATAATTCGTGTTTCAATTTTATATAACTTTGTAACACTAAACGATAAAATGATCTGTTTACCCTTATTCTTCTATCCTTATATTTTTCTATATTAATAATTCATTCATATTCTAAAACTCCCCTAATTTTTTTAAAATACACACGCTCTCTACATGTTTTGTCCTATAAAACATATTAACAGGAATTATTTTTTTTACTTCATATTTTTCTTCTAATAACTTTAGATTATCTTTTAAAGTCTTAGGATTACACGATACATAAATAATTGATTTACTATTTAACGATAATAATTTATCAATTGTTTTCTTTGATAATCCACTTCTCGGGGGATCAACGATACAAAAAGAAATATTATTTTTTTTAAAATTACTTGCATCGTCTAAACTAAAATTAATATTATAAACATTATTAAGTTTTTTATTTAAATTTGCTCCTTTTATAGCATCTTTATTATTATCTATACCATAAATAGATCTAAATTTATCGTTTAAATATATACCAATTGTTCCCGCGCCACAATATAAGTCAAGTAACGTATCATCATTTGATATATTTTCTTTTACTGTGTCATATAAAACTTTTATCATTTCACTATTTACTTGAAAAAAAGAATCAGGATATATTGCATACTTTTTATCATCTACTTGTTCGATTAAATAATCATAACCAAAAACTTTCTTTTCGTTTATATATACTGAAGATAATTTTGGAATTTCGAAAATATTTAAATCATTTTCATTAATATTTCCTCTTAAAATAATCATAATCTTATCTTGATAAATAGAATATCTAATTACTACTTCATCAACATTTTCAACCATTTTATTTTTTAAATATTTAATTGTTTCATTTATATTTTCATTTAATAATAAACATTTATCAATTTCAACTAAATCACTTGTTTCTTCACTAAAAAAACCTAATTTTTTATCTTTAACATGAAGTGAAACTTTATTTCGATAAAACAACTTATTTAAAGATATAAGTTTCGTAACATTGTAATTAGGAAATAGTTTAGTTAATTCTTTTTCTTTTTTTACTTTTTCATCTAAACTTCCCATGTGTAAAAAGTTACAGCCGCCGCATTCATAATAATATGGGCAAAATATTTTTCTTCTCTTACTACTTTTTTCTATTATTTTTAAAATTTTAGCAACAGCAAAACGTTTTGAAATTTTTATAACTTTAGCTTCTACTACTTCACCTTCAAAACAACCCTTAATAAAAATAACAAAATTATTATATTTTGCAATTCCATTTCCATTATTATCAACATCAATTATATTAAATTTATATATTTCGTTTAGTTCAACCAATTTCAAATCAAATCCTTTCATGTCACTTTTAGATATTATATCATTTTTTTAGTATATAAAAAAGTTTACTATTAGATATACTATTAGTAAACTTATATTAAAGAATCATTTTCTAATTTTTTTAATTGTTCTTTTAATCGATATTCAAACTGAGGTAACAAAGCAGCTAATAAATCAGGATCAATTACTTTATTTAAAGTAACATTTTGATAATCCACAAAAAGTACTTTGTATTTATTTTTAAGTGCTGTCTCATCATTTTTTATCTCATTAACAAACAAATACTCTTCGTCGTTATATTTTATTGCATCTATTACTAACACTTTAGTATTGTCAGTAAATTTTATAATATCATTTTGTTTAAAACTCATAACTATTCACCTTTTTATCTATTTTTTCCGTTTTTTTCTATTTCTAAGTTATTTAAATTCGCTATTGCATTAATTAAAACATCTTTTGTTACCTTAAATTTATCACTTTCATTTGTAATTTCTACTACTTTTTTATTTGATTCTTCTTCTATATCAATATTTAATTCATTCATTCCCGTTATCCCTCCTTTAGTATAAGTAAATTATACAATAAAAGTTTTTGTAAATCTACAATTTTTAATGAAAACAAGATAATTTTAAGTAAATTAAATAAAAACTCTTGATTTATCATAAATTATATTATATAATTTATTTGTTCTTTGAGGAAAGGACAAATGCTTAATTTTTCGGGAAGTGGCTCAACTTGGTAGAGCACTTGGTTTGGGACCAAGGGGTTGCAGGTTCAAATCCTGTCTTCCC
>CAKONT010000098.1 GCA_934097255.1 uncultured Bacilli bacterium | reverse complement strand
CTTTAAAACCAGCGATAGCATTATTTTTTTCTTCATCAAGAACAATTCCTAGAGGGTTTAATCTTTTAATAACTTCGCTTCGTACTTTAAAGCCATTTTCACCAACACCAGCAGTGAAAATAATATCATCAACATTACCTTCAAGTTCAATGTAAAACTTAGCAATATAAGATGCAATTCTATCACAATACATTGTCATAGCAAGTTTTGCTCTTTCATCACCTTTTTCTTTAAGACTTTCTACATCACGACAGTCTGAAAAACCACATATTCCTTGAAAACCACTATTTTTATTTAAATCATTTGTAACTTCAGTGATTGTTTTACCACTTTCTTTACATACATACTCTAAAATTGATGGATCGATCGAACCACTTCTTGTTCCCATCATAAGACCATCAAGAGGAGTAATACCCATTGTAGTATCAAAACATACTCCATTTTTAATAGCAGAAATACTTGCTCCACTTCCTATATGACAAATAATTAAATTAACATCTTTTTTGTCATATTTTTGTTGCATTGTTTCTGTAATATATTTATGACTTGTTCCATGAAAGCCATATTTTCTAACAGAATATTTTAAATACCAGTCATATGGAACAGGATAAATGTAATTAAAATCAGGCATAGTTTGATGAAAAGCCGTATCAAAAACAGCAACTTGTGGAACATTTGGCAAAGCATCTTTCATCGCTTTTATTCCAGCTAAATTACCAGGATGATGTAATGGTCCAAGCTTTGTTAACTCTTCAATATCTTTAATAACTTCATCGTTTATAACAACTGATGAAGAATACTTTTCACCACCATGAAGAACACGATGACCAACACCTTTAATTTCATCTAAACTTGAAACAATATTGTTATCTAAAAGTTCATCAATTAAAACTTGAACAGCTTCACTATGATCTTTTAAAAACCTTTCACTTCTTACTTTAGTTCCATTTACTTTAATTGTCCAAAAACAATCAGGTAGACCAATTTTTTCTACATAACCATTAATTAATACTTTTTCTTCAGGCATTTCAAACACTTGAAATTTAAGTGATGAACTACCAGCATTAACACATAATATTTTCATATAAATTCCTCTTTTCTATATGTATTATAATATCATAAAAGAAAATAATTATCTATAAAAACAACGAAAAATATTATATTTAAAAGCAAAACTTTATATCAAACTAAATGGGCTCTTACAACAAATCTTTTATCTTTTGTATAACACGTAATAAGCGTTAAGATTTTATCTTCTGTTTTATTAAAATAACTATACTCATCTAAATTATATATATCAATTTGATATACTTTATACTTATAACAACTACTTTTTGAAATTATTTCTATTTCATCATCTATTTTAATCTTTAAAAGATTTTTAAACACATCAATATTGTTATGTCCTGCTAAAATAACGTTACCAAAACTATCATCAATTCCTGCTGATGTTTTATGAATACCAACAACATTTTGATTTAATACATAATCAGTAGTATCAAAAACAATTCCTTTTTTTATATTTAAACTAGAGATTACAATATATCCCAAATAAGTATTAAAATCGTATTCGTTGTCTTTAACAATTTTAAAAATTTCTTTTCTAATTTTTGTTTTATCATCCAATTTTTTTATATAAACCATTTTAGTCATAAATAAACTAATACTAATTAAAATTATACCTAAACTAATACTTAGTATATTAAATATCTTTCTTATCATAATATTTTTTTATCAAATAAAATAATATAAATAAAGTAAAATAAATTACAAAGTATATTTCTACACTTTCCTTAGAATAAGTATTAGGTATTTCAATATGTTCATTTTCTAAAGTAACTGTTATCTCTTCTTCATCATTTACTATTTCGAAAAACACTAAAGTATCATCTTTTATGTATCCATTACTTGCTTTAGTTTCTTTAATGTAATATTTTCCAGCTTCTAATAAGGATAAATAAATAATTCCTTCTTCATTTGTTTTTCCTTTATATATTAATTTGTTTGTTAAACTACAATATATCTCTATTTCTGTATCACTAATTGGTATTTTAGTATTTTTATCAACTTTTATTATTTTTAAAGATCCTTTATTTTTTTCATTATAAATTACTATTTCCTTTATATCATCATCTTCTTTAGTAAGATCAAAACTTATTATTTCTTCATTTAATTTATAATAAATAGGTGTTTCTTCTTCTTTTAAATAATATTTTCCAAGAGTTAAATTAGGTAGTAAGATTTCTCCATTAGAATCAGTTTTATATTCACCTAAAAAGTTTTTATTTTCATCATACAAACTAAATTTAACATCACTAATTGGAAGATCATTTGAACTATCTTTTTTTATTATTTTAACTTTCTTATACGTAATATTTAAATTGATTTTTCCACTATTTTTTTCTATATCTCCTCTTGTTATTAAATCTTGTAAACTATTTCCTTTTAGCAACACAAAATCTGCTAAAACATCTGGCTTAGTAAAATTAATTTGAACGCTACCTTCTTTTAGTGCTTTAATTATTAGTTTATTGCCATCTATTTTATAAGAATAATTAGAACTATCACTAATATCATAGTATTTTAAAACATTATTTGTATCGATTAACTCTATTTCCTCTCCAACTGATAAATTTATAAATTCATTTATAAAACTAGGCAAAATATTGTGATTTTGTACTAAGTTTTCTAACTCATTTATCTCACTTATATATAAACTATCGTCGAGAGTTCCATATCTATCAGTTTTCATCACATAATTAATGTCTGGTCGCAAAGTTTTCCAAATAAGAACTTGTGCTATTCCATACCATTTAGAAGAAGAATGATCAATTTTTTTAGTATTGTAATTGTAACCATAATACGCATATAACTTAACTTTTTCTAGAGTTTCATCATTTAATCTCGAAGAAGAAAGAATATTATCTCTTCCAGAAACTGTATAATGCGTTCCATATATAGCATCTGATGTATTTTGCATATAAAGTTCCGGTTCGATACAATAATATATCCTATCATCCTTATTTGATTTAATCATCCAACCATTATAATCCATCGCATTATAAGTTGTATCCTTTGCATAAACAAAAACATTACTATTTTGCCATCCGACTTCATATAATAATCCATCATACATAGTTTTTGCTGAGACATTTTTAACTAAAAAAAGTAATATAAAAATTATTAAATATTTTATTTTTTTCATAATACTCCTCCTTGGTTAAGAGATTTTATATTACTTTTTTTAATTTGTAAAATGAATAAAAATAAGTTTTTAAATAAAAAAAAGAATGAATTTTTAAAATTCATTCTTTCAATTTCTTTTTTTAAAACACAAAATAGATTAATTTATAAAATTTTTATCATTTTAATTATTTTTTAAATCTTTTCCTGCTTGTCTAAATCTTTCCTTTTCATCAAGAATTTTTTTTCTTAATCTGATTGCATCAGGTGTAAGTTCAACTAATTCGTCATCTTCGATAAATTCAAGTGCCTCTTCCAAAGTAAACTTTTTAGGTGGAATAAGCGTTAACGCTTCATCAGAGCCTGATGCACGAGTATTTGTTAAATTTTTATTTTTACAAGGATTAACATTTAAATCGTTATCACGATTATTAATTCCTATTATCATTCCCTTATAAACATCTGTTGCTGGAC
>CAKONT010000097.1 GCA_934097255.1 uncultured Bacilli bacterium | reverse complement strand
AAAGAATTAAGAGAAGAAAAAGATATGAAACAATCTGATTTAGCTAAAATACTAGAATGCTCAAGTAGCGCAATTGGTATGTATGAACAAGGTCGAAGATATGTAGACTTAGATGGTTTAAAAAAAATCGCAGAATATTTTGATGTTTCTGCAGATTATCTTATTGGAAGGACTGACATAAAAAAATTTGAAGATTTTCCTCCAGAAGTTAAGAGAGTTGCAAATTTATTTTCATCTATTGAAAAATCTAAAGCTGATAGTTTAGAAAAATTGATAAGAGAATTATTAAAGAAGTAAAAAGAACCTTTAATTCGGTTCTCTGATTACTTCTTTAATTTTTTTTTCAATCATTTCGAAATCTTCTTTTGATTTATTAAATAATTCATTTAGCAATATTGCTATTTCCATTTTCTCATTTTCATTCAATTTAACTTCCCCCTTTATATATATTTATATAATAGCGAATATACGTTCTATTATCAATAAGCTTTTATGTTTTTATTTATAAAAATTGTAACATAAAAAATATCGCCATCAGCGATATTTTCGATTTAAACTGACATAATAATAAAAACTGTGGATTAATCAAATATATTTTGAAAGGTAAAAATAATTTTGATTAAAACAGCAAGAAAAAAACATAAATTAACACAGAAAGAACTCGCAAAACGTTGTAATTTATAACAAAGTTTTTTGAGTGAATTAGAAAACAAGAATAATAAAAAGAATGTGACTATCAAGCAAATAGTAAAATTAGCAAATATATTAAAAATAAATCATCATGAATTGGCATGTTGGTTTATAGACAAGGAATTAGGGGTGTTTGAAGTTGGATAATATCAAGAGTACTTTTATAAGAAAAAGAAATAATAACTACAATGTTATAGTTGAATACTATGATGAAGCTGGCAAAATAAAACAAAAAAGTATTGCTAAATACGGATTAAAGAAAAAAGCAGAAAGGCATCTAATAGAACTAAAAGCAGAAATACAAAATCAGAAATATATGTTTAGTAATGATATAACTGTTACTGATAGATGCTACAGATATATTAATGAAAATAAACGTGATTGGTCGCCTTATACAGTAAAAAATAGATTAAGTTGGGTTAAATTAAATGTAGCTCCATTTTTCAAAGATACTAAAATGGAAAACTTAACAATTCACCAAATTCAAAGATATTTAAATTATCTTTATGAAAATTTTACTGTTGAAAGTGCTAAAACAAGATTTGGCTTTTTTAGGTCAGTAGTAAAAGAATGCTATAGAATGAAAGAAATAAAAGAAAATTTATGTGACTTTGTGAAAAGCCCTAAAAAAGAAGCTTCAAGTATAGCTGATGTCTATACAAGGGAAGAAATTTTACAACTCTTTGAATTGTTAGAAGATAAGCATTTTGAACTTCCAATTTTACTTATAGTACTTTTAGGACTTAGAAAAGGTGAAACATACGGACTTACATGGGATGATATTGATTTTGATAACAACACAGTTAAAATAGAACAAATTTCTATTTATCTAGATGGAAGTTTAATTTTTAAATCTCCTAAAACAACTGATAGTAAAAGATTATTATCTGCTCCGATTGAGCTCATGAATAAGCTAAAAAAGGAAAAGCTAAAACAAAATGAATTAAAACTTCAAGGTGTTTTAGAAAATAAATATAATTTGGTTTGCTTAAATAAAGAATTAAAACCATATAAAAATGATGATTTAAATAGATACTATCGAAAGTTTTGCAAAGAAAACAATTTTAGACAGTTAAGAATACATGATTTAAGACATAC
Organism: uncultured Bacilli bacterium; assembly: GCA_934097255.1. The sequence continues at coordinate 1,876 of CAKONT010000097.1, read as the reverse complement.
TAATGCAACATTATTATTATTATCTGGTACAGATATGAAAACTGTATCTGGAAGGTTAGGACATACAGATATCAAAATAACAATGAATAAATATAGTCATGTATTAGAAGAAATGGATAGAAAAGCAAGTGAAAATCTTAGCAATATATTATTTAACCAAAAGTCAACAGGTAATTAATGTAATCCTTATTTTGTGGCAGTCAATTTGTCAGTTTTATAAAAATGTCAGCTAAAAATCAAGTCAAATGTATAGCAAATAATATCAATATATATTAAGAAGAGTAAGCAGTATACACATTTATATAAATATATATTACTGCTTACTTATACTTAATTACTCATATACTGAGTACTTCTATATGTATAAAAGTGTGTATTTTTAAAGTGTACGCTTGGTTGATTCATAACTTTTGTCAGTTTTAAGTCAGTAAGCATAAAAAACTAATGATTAATCCACAGTTTTTAAGAAGTTATCCACAACTTATTTTATGATATAATTAAAATAAAAAATGGGGGTATACTTTATGATAAGTTATGATCCATTATGGAAACTACTAATAGATAAAAAAATTACCAAAACAGAGTTGAGGGAAAAAGTAGGCTTTAGTACAAATACTTTGTCAAAACTTTCTAAGAATGAATCTGTGACATTAAGTATATTAGAAAAGATTTGTTTATACCTAAATTGTAAAATAGAAGATGTAGTAGAAATAAAAAAAGAGTAGGTTATCCTACTCTTTTATTTGTTCTATTAAATCACTTAAATCAAGTTTACATTCTCTTATATCTAATATATTATCATTTTTACATTTTTTATTACTTACACATAAGATTGAAGGTTCAAAAGGGAAATATTCTTTATATGCCTTTTTATAATGTAAGTCTAAATATTTATTTAAATTTAATTTTTTAGTTCTTTCAACTTCACAATAATATATTTTTATTTCTTCATTAATTCTCAATACTAATAACAAATCAACTATAACTTTATCAATTTTAAAAGGACATCTAGCTTTTAAAATTTCTATATTATTTTTCATAAGTTCAGCTATAATTTGTGAACATACTATTTTATGTTTCCATTGAACTGGTTTTCTTCCAGTATAGAAAATATTTTGCCCCGGTATACTTTCTCTAAAACACTTAACATAATTTATTGTGATTAATTTTTTCATTCGTGCTTGGCAACTTCTTAAACTTCCATTAAAAAATATAATTGATAAACTTTTAGTATCACAAATACCCATTTCATCAATAAATTCTTTGATTTTTTGATCTCTATTTGTAATTATCATACTATCACCTACAAATTATCTAAAAATGATAAGTCACTTAATTTTTTGACCTTCTCATTCGCTTCAGTAACGTTTTTATTTCCTTCGTCTTGTAACTTATCCTTTAAGAAATTCAAACTCTTAGAAGTGCCTTTATTTTGATATTTTAAGGTATAGTCCTTAACTTGATCATCTGTGATAAAATATCCTTGAAATTCTTCTATATTAGCACCATTTTTTATAAATCCATGCCCATTTCCTCTTAATTTTTCTGCTCCTTCTTCATCAAGTGCTACTACGCTATTTTTTCTATCTTCACACTTTAAAACTATACGATTGTTTATATTAGCTTTTAATATATTATCTATAACTGTATTATCTGGTCTTTGTGTAGTTAAAAAAACATAGCATCCACTTGCTCTACTTATAGCAATTAATTGTTTTAATAATTTCATTGCACTTTTATTTTTATCTTCTAGTAGCATAACTATTTCTTCTATATACAATACCTGATATTTAAGTTTCTTAACTCCTTTAAGCTTATTATATTCAAATATGTTAGTTACCTCATTTTCCATAAATAAATTATATCTTCTTCTAGT
>CAKONT010000096.1 GCA_934097255.1 uncultured Bacilli bacterium | reverse complement strand
CATTAATACTGTTTCTATTAAATTTCCATCAAACAATCTAAATAAATATTTATTTACATCAATATCTTTTTCTTCTTTGACAAGCTCTAATTTATCCATCGAAAAATCTTCTTCTAATCTTTTAAGCAAATCCTTCTTTAAATTAGTCATTTCATCAAAACTATTAACACGTTTTATATAAAGCCATTCATATATTTGTAAAGCTCGATATTTTTTTTCACCAATCGATAATAAATAATCTTCTAAATCTTTTCTTGTTAAATTGTAAATATTATTCATATATCTTCTCCCTTTTTTAATTATAGCAAATTTTTGGAAGTTTGTGGGAAAAATACTTGATTTTTCCATCAAAAAAGTGTATAATAAGAAGCCATTAAAAAGGAGGTTTTTTAAATGACAATTAATGAAAACAATAACTTTAGCGAAGAGGCAAACAAATCAATTGAAAATATCGTAAGATTTTTTTCTCGTTTAGATAAAAAAGCAAGTGAAATTGCATTATTAATTGCTGAATTCGATAAAGATGTAAGGCTAATGATGATAAGAAAAGCATATGAATCAGGTGACGTTGAAATTGGTAACCGAATTGAAAAAGCAAATAACTATTTAACAGCTCTAGAAGATCTTGATGACATGAAAAAAAATCGTATTAAATAATACGATTTTTTTATTTCTTGTGATTTAAAGCGTTTAACAAATTGACTTTAAACATATCTTTTTGAGCATTTGTTTTAGAAATCATAACACCTTTATAAGTGCTTAACTCACTACGATGACCCTCATCTAGTATATCTTCTGGAGTAATATTTGTTAAAAGGACAATATGATCATCATCATATACTGTATAATGAAGAGTAACATCTCCATGTACTTTAGAAAATAAAGCATCAGTTGGCAATTTTAATTCGAATGATCTTGTGTTTTCATTTTTATTTGTTTCAACAAGCTTTCCAACAAATTTACCATCTCTTATATCTGGATAATACTCAAACACAAGTTTTTTGTATGCTAACATATTGTACTTTCTTACAGATCTTTCCTTTTTACGATATTCGTTCTCATTAATATATTCAAAATGATAATTTACCCTTTTTGTTTCCATATAACCTACCCCCTATATATGGTATTTCTAATAAGTGTATAAATTATAACATAATTGTTGCTTTTTGTCAAATAAAAAGCAATTTATGTGCAAATACTTGACATTTTTAAACCCTTTTTTTACTCTTTTCTTTATTAATTTATTGAGCATATTCCTTTATTTGCTATTCTTCTTATGGATGTTCCAAAGCTTCTACCTATTTCTAAAAATAATTCGATTGAATCTAATATGTTTTTTATTAAACTACCAGTAAGATTCAATCCTCCACCAACAATATTTTTTAATTCTTCATCTGTTAATCTTCTCATTTTATCTACATCCAAGAGGTCTTACAATACCATCTATTATCCCAATTCCAAATATAGCACTTGCTATTATGCTAATAATACCCCAAATTGATAAAGATCCTCCATATACTTGTTTTAATTCCATATTAGTTAATTCCTTCATTAAAAATCCTCCTTTTTTATTTTTTTGTGACAAATTTTGTAACACTTATCAAAAATATCTTTATTATCTAGGCGATGAGATATAAGTATTAAAGTAAGATTTTGATAACACTTTTTTATATTTGTCAAAATTATTCTTTCTTCATCTTTATCTACTTCACTAAATATCTCGTCTAAAATAAGAATATCACTATTTTTAAGAAGAGCCCTAGAAAGTAAAAGTTTCTTTTTTTCTCCGCCACTTAAAGTGTTAACATTACTATCTAAATTAAGGTTATTTAAAAGACAAACTTTCATTACTTTTTCAAAATCTGATGACTTAAAATAATTTAAATTATCTAAACAACTACCATTAAATAGTTCATCTTTTTGTGATATATAAGTGATATTTTTATTAATAGTACTTTCATTTATATATTTTTGATTTATATTGTCAAATAAAATTTCTCCATCATAACTATCAAATCTTTTCAAAATCAAATTCATTAGCGTTGTTTTTCCAACTCCACTTTCACCATAAATAATTATTTTATCTTTTTTATTAACCGACAAAAAACAATCTTTAAAAAGTAATTTATCACCCATTTTAAACGTCAAATTAGAAATATTTATATTATTTATTTTAAATACTTTACTGTCTATTTCTTTTTTTCTTTTCAAAAAGTCAATTATTTTTACAGTAGATGATTTATATATTTGAAACATAGAAAGTTTTAGTGATAAATCAAGTAAAAAAGACGAATATATATAATACATATTTAAGAAAAAAAATATTGATCCAAGATTTCCCTTTTTAAAGTAACAAAAAATAAAGATAAATACCAAATTAAACATTTCAATACAATTATTTATACTTAAATTATAAAAATTACTGTTTTGACCTAATCTATATTTTTTAAGCAAATATTCATCAGTTTGTTCCATACATTTTTTAAAACAAACATTTTCTATGGAAAGATTTTTGATACAACCAACTTTTACCAAATAATCAAGAAATAAACCTTGTAATTTTATTTTACTTTCTTTTATAGAAATATAATCATAACTTAATTTTTTCTGACAAAAGAAAGAAATAAAACAAATCAAAAGAAAAAGAATTGTCAAAATAAGACCATAAAAAAAACTGAAAAAATAAGAAATAACAATAAATGAGATGATAATAATACAATCAACAAATATTAAAGAAAATACTTTTGTGAGCAAAGATTTAAAATTATCGAGCTCATTAAAACAATCAATAGTATCGCTTACTTCGTTAGAATTTAAATCACATTTTGGAAGGAAAAATAAATGTTCAAAAAACTCTTCATTTATATATTTATCAATCGTTTTCATTAGTCTTTCGTTCAAAGTGCTTTTTAAATAACTTATTATACTTTTAATAAGAAAAATAATACAAAGAATAAGGAATATATGTATAACAATATTTTTAATATAACTATTTATTAATAACTGCAAATAGTAATTGAACAAAAAAGATAAAACAAGAAAACTTATTGATAAAAAAGATGTCAATAAAAATGATTGTTTATTTTTATTTAATATATCTTTTAGAAAAAATATCAATCTTTTATCACTTTCTAATTTTTGTTTTGGAATATCAAACAAAATAAAAATACCAGTCATAACATCATTAAATTCATTATAAGATATCGATTTTATTCCAATACTCGGATCCATAATAGTTAATGTTTTCTTTAATTTATTATTTTCTAACACAACAATATAATGATACAAATTTTTATCTTTAATTATATGTGCAATACACGGTACTTTTGATAAATAGTTTAATGAATCTATTTTAACCCCCTTAGCAGTAACATTAAACTTTTCACTATTTTTTATTATTTCAAAAGCACTCATTCCTCTTTTTTTATCATCATACGTTATTTTTTCATCATCAACTTGCTTGCCAAACTGTAAAAAAATAGTCTTAAGACATGCAACTCCACAATCAAAATAATTTTTTTGTAATACATATAGATAATTCTTAAACATTTTTATTTCTCCTTCCGATATAATTATTAGTAAAAAAAAAGAAAAGACCTAAACTAATCTTTTCTTTTCTAAAATAATTTTAAAATATCGTTAAATGTTATATATACCATCAAAATCATAAGAA
>CAKONT010000095.1 GCA_934097255.1 uncultured Bacilli bacterium | reverse complement strand
TACGGGAACACAATATTATTATGGTGCATATGGAAGATTATATAATAGTAAAAGCCCTATATTAACTTGTCCAACAGAAAGTGATAAATTTACAGTAAATACAAGTAATGGAAATGGAGCATTAACCTATCCAGTGGGACTTATAACAGCAGATGAAGTAGCAATGGCAGGTGGAGTATGGAGAACTAGCAACAGTTCATATTATTTGTATACAAACAAATATCATTGGTCGGGGTCGCCTTTTTTTTTCGGTGGTAGTGCTGCTAATGCTTTTGAGTTTTATGTAGATTCTTCAGCTCATTTTAGCAATTATTCTGTGAATAGTAATGCTGGTGCCCGTCCCGTCGTTTCTCTATCCTCTAAAGCCAAGTTATCGGGCAATGGAACTTGGAATAATGTTTACACTGTAAAATCTGATTGACGGACACTTTTGATAAAACCCAGGTAAACACTGGGATTGTAAGGTGAAAATTTCGCCCAACAATATATAAATTTTACTTGAAATACCTCATATTTAAGATTAAAAAATATAAAAAATGCAAATAAATTTTAAAAATTAAAAGTTTTTTGCATTTTTTTATACGCAAAAAAGTGTTAAGATTTATTCTTAACAAAATTTTAATAAATATTGATTTAATTTTTCTTAAAGATATAATTGCATATTGGTTTTTATTTTAAAATTTATATGTGAGTTATAACATATTTTAAAAATAGTTAATCCTAGATTAAATAAAGATAGTATTCGTATAGGCTTTTTATTTTTATCATATTTTACAAATCTTATGTTTAAGTTTTTCTTTACGTGTGTATAATTTTTAGTATAATCAATACCAATAATTGTAAGCCATAGTCCAGCAAAACATACTAAACTATATAGACTTTCATAAGCGTGTAAATTTCTAGTTTTAGTTTTTTCTAAATTAAAACCATTAGTTTTCTGTGATTTAAAAAACATTTCTATTGCTCCAAATCTATGACGATATTCTCTTAAAGCTAAATTAGGTTCAATATTAGATAAAATAAACCAAGGATCATCACTTAATTTTCCACGAGCAATAGATAAGTTACATTTAAAATGAAAATCACCAAGTTCAATATCTTCATAATAAAGTGAAGTGTGTTTTCTAATTGGAAAATCAGTAAACTTTTTATATATTTTATGCTTTTCTTTTTTATCATAAATATAAACCCTAATGTTAGAATTTACTTTTGCTCTGATACAGAAGTAATGACCTTTATCGTGAATAAATTTCATCAATTTTAAATTACAAAACCATCTATCCGCTAAAAAAGTAATTTTAGCATTTAATGGAGAGAGCAATTTAATAACTTCATTAATTGCATTAAAAATTACTTTTTCACTAAATAAACATTTTTTAGTAAGTTCATCAATTTCATAGTGCCTATTAGATTTAGTTTTATCACATTTAAACCAAATAGGAATAGACTGTTTTCCAACTTTTAAGGTAAACATTAGAGTAACAAAATTATTTTTCATATACATATGATCAAAAACTACAACAAGTTTGTTGTGTCTCATACATCCTATATTATTATTAATAATATATTTAATTGAACTATTAAAAAATCCTATACCATTAAATTTATTATTATTGAAAAATCTCCATAGTTTCTTTTCAATAGAAGATTGATTAGAAAGAAAAGAATCGTCAATATAACATTTAGAAATGTCTAAAGTAGTAACATTTTCTGCATTTATAATCGAAGTAATAATATGAGGAATCATTTTTGCTTGAGGTTTAGAAAGCTTAAAATTGATATTTTTAAAAAAATCACTTAATCCCTTTACAACTACCATTTCATTATTATATAATTTACTCTATTATTTAAAAAAGTGTTCGGTATAATTATACCTTATGTATATTTAGAAAAAAATAAAGTTGTAGTACATAATTAATTTTTAAAAATTGACTAGCAAAAGTCTTAAAATTTGACTAGCAAAAGTCTTAAAAAATGACTAGCAAAAGTCTTAAAATTTGACTAGTAAGAAATAATGTGGTATTATTATAACTAGTGGAGGAACTATGAATTTTAATGAAAATAAATATATGCCTAGATTAGTTGATGAAAAAATTGAGAAATATTTAAAAGTATTTGGTGCAATTTCAGTGGAAGGACCAAAATGGTGTGGAAAAACTTGGTCTTCTATTAAACACGCAAATAGTATTGTTTATTTAGATGACGATGAAACATTTGAAAAAGCATCTGTTAATATTGAAATGATAATGAATGAGGAAAAACCTGAATTAATAGATGAATGGACTAAAATTCCTAAAATATGGGATGTTGTCAGAAGAAAATGTGACTTTATAGGTTCGCCAGGTAATTATATTTTGACTTGTTCGACAGAATTAAGTAAAGATAAGAAAAAAGAAATATTTCACTCTGGTGCAGGTCGTATTGGAAAAATAAATATGTATCCTATGTCTTTATTTGAATCTGGTGATTCGACTGGGGAAGCCTCAATTAATGATATGTACAATAAAATTCAAAAAGATGTTAGTGTTAAAGTGCCATCTCTTGAAAAAATTGCTTCTTTAATAGTTAGAGGTGGATGGCCAAGTAATATTAATGTTCCAGAAAATCTTGCTGGCTTATTACCTGGTAGTTATATTGAAGCAATATTATCTAAAGATATTAATGATGGTAAAACCCGCGATAAAAATAAAATGAAAATGCTTTTAAAATCTCTTGCAAGAAATGAGGCTTCAGTTGTGAGTAATCAAACTTTATTAAAAGATATTGAAGAATTTTCTGATGAAGAAGATATTTTAAAAGGAAGAGAAACTATTTCCGATTATTTAGATGTGCTTTATAGATTATATATTATTGATTATCAGGAATCATATAGTTCAAACTATCGTTCTCCGGAAAGGGTTGGTAAAACATCAAAAAGGCATTTTGTGGACCCTTCCCTTGCTTGTGCTGTTTTAGAGATAGATAAAGAAAAGTTAATGGAGGATTTTAAAACTTTTGGTTTTATGTTTGAATCACTAGTTGAAAGAGATCTTAAAATATATGCTAGTTGTCTTGATGGACATTTATATCATTTTAGAGATAATGTAACTGGTTTAGAGGTAGATAGCATATTAGAATTTAAAGGTGGAGAATACGCTGCTTTTGAAATTAAATTAGGAAATAATAAAGTTGAAGAAGCAAAAGAAAACTTAATAAAATTTTCAAAGTTAATGGAGAAAAAGCCTAAATTTATGTGCATTATCACTGCAAATTCATCATATGTTGGTTATGATAAAGAAAATAATATTTATGTATTACCAATAACTTCTTTAAAACCATAAAAACTATAAAATCATATCTTTAGTTTTGCAGCGAAACTCTGCAAAACCTTATAAAAAAAGGACAAAATCACTTTTTGAGTGTTGTGTAATATGCCTAAAAAGTAATACTGATATAATTAGTAATGTTTTTGATATATTTTATTGTAAGTATATTATTAAATTTTTTGAAAGTAATAATATACTTTATGTATATTTAAAAAAATAATTTTACATTCAAATCCAATCACAGTAAGTTGATAAAATTAAACTAGCAAATGCCAGTTTTTTTTTAAATTAAAATACTTGAAAATATATCAAAATAATGATTAAATTATTATAGATAGAATAAAGGAGAGATTTTGTATGGAAAAAAATA
>CAKONT010000094.1 GCA_934097255.1 uncultured Bacilli bacterium | reverse complement strand
ATGAATGCTGAAGAATATACATGGTACTTAAATTTAAGAAGATATGGTACTACAATTCATTCAGGATTTGGTATTGGTTTTGAAAGATTAATTATGTATATGACAGGTATGACCAATATTAGAGATGTAATACCTTTCCCAAGAACACCTGGAAATTGCTTATATTAAAAATAATTTTACTATTGTATTTTTTATAAAAAAGAGTAAAATAATAGGTAATTAATTTGAGAGGTGATTAAAATGCTTATTAAATATTGTCATATTATTGGTTGTGAATTTTTAAATGTTTTAACATCTCTTGATTATGGTAGAAGACTACTTAAGCATTTTTGTGGTCTTCTTTTTTGTAGTTAAGTTTTCTTAATTATAAAAAAAGGAGGTGAAATAATGACTGCAGACTTTGAAGTAATCGATGTAAGTGGTTGCATGAATTCATGGAGTGCAATTTCAATTGATGAAGACTAGTTTATTAATAATGTCCAACTAATGATTTAAGTCATTAGTTGGACATTATATAAAAAAAGAGGTGGTATTATGGAGCAACTTAAATTTCCTCTTATGATTACATGGACTATAACAGATAATTGTAATCTGAGATGTAAACATTGCTTTAAAAAAGAATACAACAATGAATATTTAGATTTAAAAATAATAAAACAACTTATAAATTTGTTTAAGAAACATAATGTGTATGGCATAATTTTAACAGGTGGAGAACCTTTGACAAGTAAATATCTTTTTGACATTTTAAAAGAGATAAATCACCAAATCAAGGTTGGTATTGCTACCAATGGAGTTTTACTTGACAAAGAATTAATAACAAGATTAAAAAATTATGGTGTGAAATCATTTCAGGTTAGTTTAGAAGGGACTACTAAAGAAATAAACGATTATATTCGTGGAGAAGGCGTTTACGAAAAAGTTTTAAAAAATATAAATTTATTGTTAAAAGAAAATCTCGATGTAACAGTTGCAATGACAGTTAATAAATATAACTATGAAGATATAAAAAGTAATTCGTTAGATTTTGTAAAAGCAATTGGTGTTTCTAAGCTAAGATTGGAGTATTATATTCCCATTGATGAAAACAAAAAAGCGCTCAATCCTATAACCAACGAAATGATGGATGATTTATGTAAAGAATTACTAAACAAAAATACTGACATCATTTTACAATATCCTAATTTTGATAATAACGTTGGATGTGGAGCAGGAATCTTTAATTGTGTTATTAATAGTGATTTAAGTTTATCACCATGCGATTTATTAACTCATAAATTTAGATCGAAACAAATAAAGACTACTGAAGATTTTGAAAAAATATGGAATTGTGATAAGAGCTTTATTGAATGGAGAAAAATAATGAAATGCTATAATTGTAACAAAAAATATAAATGTGTAGCAATGGGTGAGAGAAATGAATAAATTTCCTTTATGTGTTGTAATATATTTAACTAATTATTGTTATTTAAAATGTAATCATTGCTTTTTGAAACAATTAGGTATGTTGAATACTGAATATTTGGATGTTAAAATTGTAAAACGATTATTAAAAGAGTTAAAAGATAACAATGTTTTCTTGATTGCATACACAGGAGGAGATCCAATGATGCACCCTAATATCTTTGAAATTTTAAAAACAACAAAAGATTTAGGAATGCTTCCATTATTAGGAATATCAGGTGAAAATATAACTAATACAAATGCAAAAGAAATAAGTAATAGTGGAGTCAAATGCGTTCAAATTGGATTGAATGGGAGCAATTCGAAAATAAATGATTCTTATAGAAAGATTGGAAATTTTGAAAATGTTTGTGAATCAATAAAAAAACTTCAAAGCAACAATATAAATGTTAATTTGTCCTTCTGTTTAGATAAAAATAATTATTATAATTTAACAAGTATGTTAAATTTTGCAAAGAAAAATAATATTTATAAGGTAAAAATTGAATATTGGAAATGTCTTAATGAATCAAATGAAAATGAATTGAACAGCAGTGAAATGATTGAATGTGAAAAAGTGTGTATGGATTATATGCAATTAAATAACAAACCGGACTGGATACAATATCCAAAGCGTAGCACAAATTTAAATAAAATCAGAAATAAAGCAGTAATTATAATGCCTAATGGCGATGTTAAAAGAAATGAAATTGACCTTCCTATGGGAAATATAAAAAATGAAAAACTAAAAGAAATATTAATGAGAGGTGATTAAATGAAAAATGATTATTTTTTTGAAAATTATAGAATGGCAGATTTTTACGATGATTATTACGGAAAAAATGTGGCAGACATTCCGTTTTGGATAAGTTGTACAAAAAACAGAAAAAAAATATTAGAAGTTGCTTGTGGCACAGGAAGAATAACTATACCACTAGTAAATTCTGGTAAAGATGTCTATGCATTAGATTATTCTGAAGCGATGCTAAATATTTTACAAGAAAAAATAGAAAATCTTAATATTGAAAAAGACAAAATTAAATTATTATGCCAAGATATGAGAAATATGAAAATTGATGAAAAATTTGATGTTATTTTAATTACATCAAATTCAGTAAATCACTTAGAAAAAACTGAAGATTTTGAAAAAATGTTAGATTCAGCTAATTCTCTTTTATCAGAAGACGGTATATTAGTTTTTGATGCATTAAAACCTAAATTTAAATTTCTTACAAGAAATATGAATGAAAAATATGATGAAGAAGAATTTACATTATCAAAAACTGGTGAAAAAATTACTGTATATGAAAACAGCAAATATAATCATGCAACACAAATAAATAATGTAAATTATTATTACACTAATAGTAAAAATGAAACAACAATTCTTAATATTAAAGTTAGATTGTATTTTCCACAAGAATTGGACTATATAATTTCTAAGTCTAAATTTAAAATAAAAGAAAAATATGATTGGTATGATTGTAGAAAATTTGAAGGAAGAACCAATGAACAAATATTTATATTGGAAAAGAAAAAAAATAATTACTAAAATAGAATATTTTCAAAACAAGTTTAATTTTAAAATTCAATTTGTTGAATGTTTAAACGCTAATGGGTGCGTAATAAATTATGAAAAAAACTATTTTTTATTTATAAACAAAGAAACAAATGTTAACCTTTTACCATTAGTCATTTTTCATGAAATAGGTCATATTAAACAGAATACAATTGTAAATGATCCTAAAAAGTATATTTACTTTAACGAAGTAAAAGCCAATTTATTTGCAATAAATAATTTAAAATGTATATTTAATTTATTAACTTATTTAGAACTTATTATTTTAGCAATTTTTAGTGAAAAAAGGTTATACAAATTTTTTTTGAAAAGAAACTATATAGGAGGAGAATTTTTATATGAACTTAATTAAATTAAATAAAAATATTATAATTAGAGAAGAAGACAAAATGATTTTTTCGGCTAATGATATGAAAATATATAAATTTAATAATAAAGGTTTTATTTTAATAAATGAAATAAAAAAGCATAATGAAATTTCGAAAAACGATTTATTTGAATTGATAAATACCATAGATAATTTTACAGATGAGGAATACGAAAATTTAATAAATAAAATGATTAAATATAATATTGTAAAATATGATGAACTTAAATAAGATTGAACTAGAAGATTTATTAAGTTTTTGTATAAATAATGGAGCTGAGTTTGCTCAAATATACTATATAAAAA
>CAKONT010000093.1 GCA_934097255.1 uncultured Bacilli bacterium | reverse complement strand
ATCATCTAATTTAAACTTAAAACTATGATCAAAACTTTCATTATCAATATTATCAATTTTAGTTTTTATTTTGTTGATTTTTCTACTAATATACTCACTATAAAGTATAAGAAGAGAAATAATAAATAAAAATATCATAATAATAGTTGGAAATATTGTACTTGTAAAAGATGATTTTTGTTCTTTTATATAAGAGTCATCACATATCAAAATTATCTTTTCGTCATTTAAAGTCCCAGTTCTATAATAGTAAGTATTGGAAGTCGTAACTATTTTACCATAGTTAGAATTTGCGTAATTAACAAAGTTATTTGGAGTAATATCTGTTATTATTTTTTCATAATTATTTGAATATATTATAGTTTTATCATCTAAAATTATAAATGCAGTTTTAGTATTTACATCTAACTGATTAGATTTTATATATTTAATTGGTTCTTCTAATAGTTGATATATATTTTTTTCATAGAAAGGAGTAAGTGCTTGTGGTAAAACAAAAAGCATTGAAAAGCAGGTTATTATTATTGCTATTAATGAAACAATAATAAGTTGTGCTCTTAAAGTTATTCTTTTCATACAAGACGATATCCATAACCATAAATTGTATTTATATTTAAATTTGGCATTTTACCACGAAGTCTTCTTATTAAATCATCAACTACTCTATCATTTCCAAAATAACTATCGTGCCATACTTTAGTTAGTACTTCTTCACGGGAAAAAGACTTTCCTTTGTTTTCTAAAAATAAAAGTAATAAGTCAAACTCTAAAGTTGTAAGTTTTATTTCTTTGTTATTATCTTTTCTAATTACTACTCTTTTTTCAATATCTATTTCGTAATTTTCAATTACAATTTTATTAAAATCTAATTTATATGTCCTTTTAATTAATTTATTAACACGAAGTACTAATTCTTTTGGGGAATATGGCTTAGTTAAATAGTCATCAGCGTCAAGTTCTAGACCAATTATTTTATCTATATCTTTATCCCTTGCGGATGTAAATATTACTGGAACAACACTATCTTTTTCTCTTATATTTTTTATGATGTCATAACCACTCACATCGTCATCTAACATTATATCTAAAATATAAAGATCTACTTTTTCTAAATAATTTATTACATCACTTCCTTTTGTAAAAGAAATAACTTCATAGCCTTCTTTTTTTAGATAACTTGTTATCAGGTTATTTAATGATTTTTCATCTTCTACTAAACATATTTTATACATATTTTCCTCCAGGTACTTATTTTAGCAAACTATTAAATTATATCACCTCGCTTTTAGTTTTAGCTGGATATTTTTTTAAAACTTAGATTACTTTATATTTTTATATCACCTCCATTTGCTTATGATTATAGCTATAAATTGTGATTAAAAATTATAAAAATTGTGGGAAATTATGGGAAATAATTATTTTTTTTCGATATCAGATATTGCTTTTAAAACAGCAAGTTTTCCATAGTTATATGACAATGAACCTTGTTGATAAGCAATATATGGGTATCTTAGTGGACCATCACAAGATAATTCGATTGATGATCCTTGAGTAAATGTTCCCGCTGCCATAATAACTTTATCGCTATATCCTGGCATATCATCTGGTATTACCATACTATTAGAATCAACCGGTGACATACTTTGAATTCCACAACAATACTTAATTAATTTTTCCTCGTCTTTAAATATAATGTTTTGTACAATGTCAACACGAGTCTCATTATATTTAGGTTCGACGTCATAACCTAATTCTTCAAGAATTTTGCTAGTAAAAATTGCTGTTTTAACACTACTTTCAACAACACTAGGAGCCATATATAGTCCTTGTAAAAATTGTTTATTTGCGCCTAAGCTAGGTCCAACTTCCATTCCCTCTCCAGGAAGAGATAATCTTTCGCCACACAACTTTACTAAATCATCGCTACCAACTATATATGCACCATTGGTTGCAATACCAGCGCCTAAATTTTTAATTAAAGAGCCAACTGCAATATCACACCCTACCTCAATAGGTTCTTTTTTTGATACAAATTCACAATAACAATTGTCAACCATAATAATTGTCTTAGGACTTATTTTTTTTATTAACTTAGCAACTTTCTCTACTTTTTCAATAGAAATACTTTTTCTTGTCGAATACCCTTTAGATCTTTGAATTTCTACTACTTTAACAAATGATGTTTTAAGTCTTTCTTCTATTTTTAAAAAATCAAAATCATTATCTATCAACTCTATTTGTTCGTATTTTATACCAAATGATTTTAACGAAGAACTATTTTCTCTAATACCAATTACTTCATCTAAAGTATCATAAGGTTTACCAGTTATCGATAATAAAGTATCATTTGGTCTTAAAAGTGCAAATAAACAAACACACAAAGCATGACTTCCCGAAATAAATTGATTTCTTACTAAAGCATTTTCTGCTTTGAATATCGTTTTATAAATATTTTCGATTGTATCACGGCCAATATCATTATACCCATATCCTGTTGTTTCATTAAAATGATACGCTTGTAAATTGTTTTCTTTAAAAGCTTTTATAACTTTCATGCTATTAAAAAGAGAAATATCTTCTACCTCTTTAAAATAAACACTTAATTTTTTTTCTATATCAAAACTTTTTTGATATAATTCTTCACTTATACCTAAATCTTTATACATCTTATAACACCCCACCATCAACTCTTATAATAGAGTTATTAATATAACTAGAATTATTAATATCATAAATAACACTTGCTATTTCACAAGGTTTAGCAAATCTTTTTAGTAAGATTTTTTCTTCTTCTATTCTTCTAAATTCAGGATCTAAATTTTTATTCATTGGAGTATCAACCCATCCAGGACATATACAATTTACTCTTATTGGAGCATAATATTTTGCAAGATTATGAGTTAGCGATATAATACCAGCCTTTGAAGCATCATAATCCAAGCTTTCTGGATAAAAAGTATCAATCGCATTAGTTGAAGAAACATTAATTACATTTCCAAATCCTTGTTCTTTCATATAATCTAAAACTTTTCTGCTTATTAAAAATGTACCAATTACATTAACATCAAGAATTTTTCGGAAATTAGTAACATTCTTGTCTGAAACTGTTGTATCAATTGCAATAGATGCGTTATTGACAAGACAATCAATTCTTTTATAAGTTTCTATTACAATTTTAAACATACTTTTTATCTCATCTTCACATGATATATCACATTTGATTGTAGATATGTTACAATTATATGTTTTTTCCAATGAAGATTTTAAACTATTAGCTGCTAAGAAATTGGTATTATAACAAATTACAACATCGTAATTATTTTTAGCAAAAATCTTACATACTTCCATTCCAATACCAGATGATCCTCCTGTTACAATAACAAGTTTTCGTTCCATAAAAACACCGCCTTTTAATACTTTAAATGCCTATATTATAGCAAATATTTTTTACAAAGTAAATTAAAAAAACATAGTAACAAAAACTATGTTTTAGTCTGCTAATTTTACACTGACAAGTTTAGATACTCCGGATTCTTGCATAGTTATTCCATATAAAGTTGACGAATATTCCATTGTTTTTTTCTTATGAGTAATAATTATTAGTTGTGTTTTTCCTTTGTATTTATTGAAATAACTACCAATTTTGTCAACATTAACTTCATCAAGCGCTGCTTCTATTTCGTCAAACAAACAAAAAGGAACCTTTTTTATATTTAAAAT
>CAKONT010000092.1 GCA_934097255.1 uncultured Bacilli bacterium | reverse complement strand
ATAATGCCAAAATTAAAGCATGTTTTTTATCAATGAAGTGGTTGTCAGATAAGATAAATGAGGGTAAATTTAATTTTAAGTAATATTTTAGTTGATAATGAAGATTATATAGTACTTGGTGAGAATATGGTTGATAATTTAAAATTATCTTCTATTAATATTGGAAGAATAATTGTAAATAATGAAAGTAATAATGAACATAATATTGATTGGACAAATATTTTAGAAGCATTTGATTTTGAATGTTTGTTAGAAGAGAATAGGTTAGTAAGAAGTCAATATTGGGGAGATAGTGATTATGAATCTTGTGTTATAGAAACTCTTTCAGATGCTCTTCATGTTGATAAAAATGAAGCTTGTAAAATGATTGAGTATATTTTAACTAATTTTACTGATGTATCTAAAGAAGAAATAAATAATATTATGAGCAATCTTAATGATAATAATTATATTGTTAATAATACATCAGATAATAATATTGATGATTTAATAAATGATATAAATAATTCTATATCTGAAGGAAAACCTGTTTTTGCATTAGATAGATTACACACACTAATGATTAAATATATAAAAGAGCTATGTTTAAGACATGGAGTGGAAATTGAAGAAAAAATTAAATTAGATGCTGTATTAAAGAAATATTTAAAGTGTATTGATGAATTTATAGATTCTGAGATGACTAAATCTATATTGAAGTCAAATATATCATTATTTTCTAAATTTAATCATGTTAGGAATAATTATACTTATACGCATGATAATAATATTTTAAATGATATTGAAGGTAAATTAATATTTAAAAATATTGTCAATGTTAAAGAATTTATCGATGATATTGAATTAAAAATAGTTAATCAGGGATAAAAATAGCTAAAGATATTATTTAATTAATTTTTTAATTTTCATAAAAATAAAATTAGTTAACAAGTGTTAAAAATGAAATTTCGGCAAAAATTAAAAATAAACATTTATGAATAAGTATAAATAAAATAAAGAACTGTTTAGTATTAAAATAAGAAAAATAAAATTATTTATTAAATTATATATTTATTGGCAATGATATTAAACAAAACAGGATTTTTCAGACTTTTTCAATTTTTAGTTGATAAAGTATAGAAATCTTCAAATAAATAAAAAACTCACTATCCACTAGCTAATCCATAAAATAAGAATAAGTGGATGGGGTTACACAACCTATCATTTTTACAAAACCCCATCCAACATAGAAAAGGTGGAGAAATTTCCTACACAATTATCCACCTAATCAATACAAAGCTTTTATAAAATATTTTTTTTGAAGCAGTTCAGAATTTAACTTCAATTGTATATATTTTACTATTACTTAATATAATTTACCTTTTTATTTTCATAAAATCCTTTAATATGCAATACATTATAAAAAATCAGTAAATTATTCCATGTGATTTTACATAATTTAATATGATTGAAATAAATTAGATGTAATTAAAAAGCATTGTCTGTTGTTAGTATGTGTTGTCTTGGTTTGTTACTTAAATTATAGTATTTTCATCACTTATTTTATTCTTATTTTAATATTTTATCTTTAAATCAATTTTTCGGTTAGTTATTAGAAAGAATTATATAATGATTTGGTTTAAATTATTAAATAAGTGTTACTTAAGTTGTGAGGCAGATAATATGGGGAATATAAAAAATTTAAAAATAGAAAATTTCGGATCTATAAAACAGGCAAATATTGATATATCTCCATTAACTATTTTTATTGGCCCTAATAGTTCTGGTAAATCATTCATTGCTCAAATTATCCAATGTTTCAACAGTCGTTTTGATAATTATGGAGATATGTTTAATGAGGCTTTAAATTCAACGAAATATTTTGATAAAAGAGCTGAGGAATTATTTTCTAAATTTTCTAATCAAATAAGCAAATATATTAAGGATAATCCTTCTTTATCTTCAGATCCTCTCAAAATTCCTGTTTCAGAATTAAAATATTTAATTGAAAATGGGATTTTAAAATATTTTTCAGAATTATTCGGGGATAAAATTAAAAAGCAATTTGATGTTAAAAACTTAGATGAGTTAATTCAATTTAAAAAAAATTACTTTAAAATTGAAATAAATGATACTATTTTAGTTAAAGAAGCTAATAAAAACTTTAAAATGGAAAGTTCACTTATGGAAGTTCCATCTTCTGAAGAACCGATGATTAATGATGAAATTGTTTTAAAATTTGATAAAAATGATGAAAATATATTAATTAATATGAATTCCTTTTTAATTAATAAACGCTTTGATGATGAAGATGAAATGATTTATTATATGATTTATGCTTTTTTTGGAGTGTCAATATTTGAAGATACACTTTTGAAAAATTCTTATTATATTCCAGCTGAACGATCAATTTTTACTAAAGATAAAACAATAATTTCTAAAAGGATTCAAAATAAGATTGCTTTTTCAAAAAATCAGGAAGATTTTGCACTATCTTTATTTAATTTAAACGGGGATGAAAAAGGCCAATTTTATGATTTGGCGTGTAGTTTTGAAAAAGAACTTTCTGGAGGTCATATTGTTTTAGAAAAAGATGGATTATTTAATAATGTAAAATATTTAGATTTTAATGAAAACATTAAAGTATCTCCGAAATTATTGTCTACTTCTTTAAATGAAATGGCTGCAATTATACTTTATTTGAAATATATATTAAAAGAAGATGATTTATTGATTATTGAAGAACCTGAAGCTCATTTGCATCCAAAAAATCAACGTATTTTAGTTAAGTATTTGGCTGAGGCTATTAATAAGGGGTTAAATGTATTGATTACAACTCATAGTGATTATGTTATCCATCAATTTAATAATCTTATCCGTTTGGGAAATTTAACATCTGATGAAATATTTAAATTAAATTATGATGAAAATAATGTTTTGAATTTTAAGGATGTTAGTATATATCACTTTAAAGAACAATCAAAATATTCATTTGTTCCAGAAAAAATTGAAGTCAATAATACGGGTTTTACAGAAGATAATTTCTCAAAAATCACAGAAGAATTATATGAAGAGTCTATAGATATAATTAATTTTTAAAAAGGTGATTTTTTTGGGATTTAAACAACATTTTATAAATGAATATGGTGAAAATTACATATTGGATAAATGTAGGGAAAAAGGATGCTTTTTTAAAGATATTAAAAAAGAAGATTATGTAATTCTTGATGGTGATGGTCTAGAAAAAAGAAATGGGAGAAGTTCTGTTGATTGTATTATTATTAAACTAAAAACTAATTTGGATAATAAGTATGATATAATTTTATGTGAATTGACTTCTGGTTCAAAGGATTTGAAAAAAGTCAGACAAAAATTTGAAGATAGTGGAAGTTTAGTTGTAAATGTCATGAAAAATATGGGGGAAGAAATAAATAATATTTCTTGTTTGCTTTTAGGTAAAATAAAAGATAATGGTCAAAGAATAACTTATAAAAATTTGTTGAATCCTGTTTTTATCAAAGGATTTAAAAGGAATGATATTTTTATTAGGAAAGAAAGTTGTGAATATAGTATAAATAATTTTAAATTTAATTAATATTTTTTCAATGTATAAACTACATAAACATAAAAATCAAATATTACAATATGGAAATTAACAGATATTTTTCAATAGCTAAAAGGGAAGTTAAAAGTTCCATTGCAGATAATAGGCGTCTGATTTGTTTGATGTTTTCATTATATGTTATTTC
>CAKONT010000091.1 GCA_934097255.1 uncultured Bacilli bacterium | reverse complement strand
GATGTGAATTAATATGTGGAGATGTTTTATGTATAAAAGATGATATGATAAGACATGATAGTTTAAAAGTAGCTAATTTAGTATTTAATTATTTAATAAAATTTTAATTGGAGGAATAATTATGTCATTTTCAATGGAAGTAAAACAAGAAATATGTAATTTAAACTACAAAAAAGAAGAAGGAATAGCTCTTCTTACTGCTTTTATTAAAAATAATAAAGTAAATAATAATGATAATAATACTTTGATGACAGAAAATGCTAAAATAGCAAGAAAAATTTATTCTATGCTTAAGGAATGTTTCGATGTTAATCCGACTATAATTGAGAAAAGAAGTACCAGTTTTAACAAAAAATATTTTTATAATATAGTTATACCTAATAAGATTAAATTGATGTTAAAAAAAGATATAATTGCAAATGAAGAAAACAAAAGATCGTATCTTAGAGGATCATTTTTAGCAAAGGGAAGTATAAATGATCCTAAAACTTCTAGGTATCATTTGGAATATTTAATTGATGATATGAAAGAGGCAAAGTTTGTTTCTAAAATATTAAATGAGTTTAGTATTACCAATAAAATAATTGATAGAGATATTGGTTATATGGTATATGTCAAAGAAGCAGAAAAAATAGCTGATTTTTTGCGTGTAATATCAGCTAATATGGCAGTACTTTATTATGAAGATATAAGAATATATAGAGATCATAAAAATATGACTAATCGTCTTAATAACTGTGAACAAGCTAATGTAGATAAAATAATTCAAAGTGCAAGTAAAGAATTAAATGATATTTCTTATTTAGAAAACACAATTGGATTTGATTTATTAGATGAAAAGTTAAAAGAAGTAATTATTTATCGTAAAAAATACCCTGACGTATCTTTAAATGATTTAAGTTATATTATTTCAAGTGAAACAGGAAATAGTATAACAAAATCTGGTTTGAGTCACCGTTTTAGAAAAATAAGTGAAATGTGTAAAAAAATAAGCGAAGAAAAAAAGTCCTAAGACTTTAAAATAATTTATCTAAATTTTTCTTTGGAAGAAGCATTTCCATATCTTTATCGATACTTATTGTGTATCTTTTTTTATCTGTTTTTAATTTTTCTCCATCAATAGTCCAATTATTTCTTTTAACGTTATCTTTAAATTCAATTGTGATATCACTTACTTTATAACAATAAATTCCTGGGATTTGCGTGATATCATTTTTTAATAATAAGATAATAGATCTTGCTAAATCGCTTCTTTTAGTCAAATTACAAAACATAACTTCTAATTTATTATCATTTAATTTTACATCTTTATAAATATTATTAAATCCCGCGATCCTATTTGCGTTTGAAATTAAAATAAGTGAGAATAGTCCCCTACACTCTTTTCCATCTATGGTATATTTTACATCGTATAATTTTGTTTTTTGAAAAAATTCTTTAAATCCATTTATAAGATACGCAACATGTCCAAAACTTTTTTTAAACTTTCTATTTGTAGCATATGGAACATTAATAAATTTACCAAATCCTGCAACATATACAAATGGTTGATTATTAATTAATCCAATGTCAATTTTTCTTTTTTCACCGGTTAAAATCATTTCGACATTTTTAATATTATTTTTAGTTAGCCCTAACATATTACCAATATCGTTTGTTGTTCCAACTGGAATATGTGACAAAAGTAATTTGTTTTTTCTTTTTAAATTACCAGTTACTACTTCATTAAAAGTTCCATCACCACCGATTGATAATACTAAAGAAGCATCATCAATTTTTTCAACATATTTTGTTGCGTCTCCTTGGTTATTTGTAATAAATAGTGTTACTTCATAAGAAAATGTTTCAATCTTAGCAATTATTTTATCTAGCTCTTGTTTTTTTATTCCTCTTCCACTTTCTAGATTACAAATTAAAATACATTTTTTCATCAAACTCACCATCTATATTATAACACGGATAATATGTTTAATCTAGTTTGGTATTTGTTATTATTTTATCAACTATTCCATAAGATAATGCTTCATTTGCATCTAAGAAATAATCTCTTTCTGTATCTTGTTCAATTTTACTTAACTCTTGATTAGTATTTTTTTGTAATATTTGATTTAATTTTTTCTTTAATTTTAATATTCTTTCGGCAGCTATTTTTATTTCTGTTGCTTGTCCTTGAACACCACCTAATGGTTGATGAATCATAACTTCAGCGTTTGGTAAGATATATCTTTTACCTTTTTTTCCACTAGATAGCAAAAATGCCGCCATAGAAGCAGACATGCCAATACATATTGTTGACACATCACTTTTTATAAAATTCATTGTATCATATATTGCCATACCAGAAGGAATAGATCCTCCAGGAGAGTTAATATATAAACTTATATCATCACTATTTAACGAATCAAGGTATAAAAGTTCCGCTACAACAATATTAGCACTTGTATCGTTTATTTCTCCATTTAAAATAATTATTCTATTTTTTAAAAGCCTTGAATAAATGTCGTAACTTCTTTCTCCATCCATCTCTTTTTCAATTACAGTTGGAATTAAATTCATTTTTTTATCACCTATTAATAAAATAGTATAAAAGGCAAAAAATATACATTTTAAAATAAAACAATTTGTGATAAAATAATTATAAAGAATAAAGTGAGTTGATTAGTTATGAGTGATATAAAGGTTTTAATAAAAGGTAAAGAGTATACCTATAAAAAAAATACTTTGTTAGTTGATATTAGTAAGGACTTTAAAGATGATTTTATCTCCCCTATTTTGTGTGCTTTTGTTGATAATGTTCTTGTAGATCTTAATTATCCTATTAGCGAAGAATGTTCAATTACTTTTTTAGATTGCACTGATAGAGTTGGCAATAAAATATATCAAAAAGGTCTTATTTTTTTACTTGTTTGTACTTTTAATGATTTATATGGTCAAAATAATAAAATTAAAGTTTGTCATTCAATTGATAAAGGAATTAATATAAGATCATCTTTTAAAATAACTTTAGAAGATTTATCTAATATAAAGAAAAATATGGAAGAGCTTATAAATTTAGATTTGCCTTTTTCTAAATGTATCGTAAAAAGAAAAGATGCTATTACATATTTTAATATGATAGATAATAAATCAAAAGCAGACAGTTATTTGTATTCCACAGATGAGTATGTTATTTTATATAAATTAAAAGATATGTATGATTATTTTTACTCTATTATGCCATTAACAACGGGTGTTTTAAAATATTTTAATTTAACTTATGTATCAGAAAATAATTTTATTTTACAATTCCCAATAGTTGATGAAAAGATAAATATACCTGATTATGTCCATCATGAGAAATTGATTGATGCTTATGATAAAAATTATAAGTATGGTAAAAAATTAAATATTCAATCAGCAGCAGATGTTAATAAATTAGTTTCTCAAGGTAGTATTAGAGATATTATTAAATTAGATGAAGTTATGTCAAATAATTATTTATTAGAAATAGCATCTTCTATTGCAAATGATAAAAATATAAAAGTTATTATGTTAGCTGGACCATCTTCTTCTGGAAAAACGACAACGGCAAGAAAACTTTCTCTTTTTCTAAGAACGTTTGGAATTAATCCCAAGCCATTGTCACTTGATGACTATTTCTTAGAAAGAGAAGAAACACCGATTCTTGAAACAGGTGAATATGATTATGAATCAGTAAATGCGATTGACCTAGATTTATTTCATAAACAATTAGAGAGTTTA
>CAKONT010000090.1 GCA_934097255.1 uncultured Bacilli bacterium | reverse complement strand
GCAAATTTATGGGATTTATTTAAAAGAAATTTAAAATATAATTTAGTTTGGAATTAATACCTTTATAGGTATTTTTTTTAATTAAAAAATTTTAATACAGTTTATTTATATTTTAAATAAAATGTCACTTACTTTTAGAATATAAGATATAAAGCCTTTTTTATATAAAACTTTTTTTGATGAAAAGCTGTGAATAATAATTAAAAATGTCTCTATATATAAATAATTTAAAATAAGTCTAATAAAGGGTATGCAATATTAAAAAAAAAGTGATATAATATCTATGTTATTAAGTGGTGATTAGCAATTAGTAGTTTGTACACATTTTAAATAGAGAGTTTATATGTGGTGAAAATAAACAAAAGTGTATAAATGAATTACAATGTTATGAACTTAATCGGGTAACTCCGTTAAAAGAATAAGTGCTTGTGTTAAAAAGAAATAAGGTGGTACCACGGATAATGTTTTCGTCCTTTTAGAAAATATTAGTCCGTGTTTTTTATGAAAGAGAGGAAATAAATATGACAAAAGAAGAAAAAATTGAATTAATAATAAGAAGGGGAGTTCAAATTTTTAACGAGGATTCTTTAAGAGAAAAATTAAATGGGAACAAAAAATTAGTGGTGAAATTTGGGGCGGATCCATCAAGACCAGATTTACATTTGGGACACACTGTTTCACTACGATTATTAAAAGATTTACAAGATTTAGGTCACGAAATAGTTTTTGTAATAGGCGATTTTACTGCAATGATTGGTGATCCGTCTGGAAGAAGCAAAACAAGACCTGCACTTACATTTGAAGAAACAAGAAAAAGTGGTGAAACATACTTTAAACAAGTTACTAAAATTTTGGATCCATCAAAAACAAAAATCGTTTACAATAGTGAATGGCTTTCTAAAATGAATTTTAATGATATATTAGAATTAACCGGAAAATATACCGTAGCAAGAATTTTGGAAAGAGACGATTTTGCTAATAGATTCAAAAATAATATACCAATAGGTATTCACGAGTTTTTGTATCCATTAATGCAAGGATATGATTCGGTGGCATTGAACGCTGATCTTGAAATAGGGGGAACCGATCAAACATTTAATTTATTAGTTGGTCGTGAACTTCAAAAGGATTATGGACAAGAATCACAGGATGTAATAGTTTTACCACTACTTGTTGGATTAGATGGAAAAGAAAAAATGTCTAAGTCTTTAGATAATTATATTGGAATTGATGAACCAGCTAACATAATGTATGAAAAAGCAATGAAAATACCAGATAATATATTGTTTGATTATTTCAAATTGACTACAGATGTTAATTTAGAAAGCGTTAAAAAGCTAATGGATGAAGATATAATTTTAGCTCATAAAAAATATGCTGAAGAAATCATAAAAATGTATCACGGCGAGGAATATATTCAAGAGGCAGAAGAAAGATACAATACGGTTGCAAAAGGTGGTATTCCAGATGATGTAGAAATATTTGAAATTGAACATACTGTAGTAAATGAAGGAATTCTTTTAATAGATTTATTATTGATGTCAGGTATGGTACCATCTAAATCCGAAGGAAGAAGAATGATTCAACAGAATGGAATTAGTATAAATGGTGAAAAAGAGAATGATGTTAATTCTATTATTACAATTGAAAAATTTAATAATGGTGAATTAGTAATTCAAAAAGGAAAGAAACAATTTAAAAAAATTGTTATAAAATAATTACGTTTTTACTTAAAGGAGATTGTTTTATGCGGATGGAAACTGAAATAACAGTTTTAGTCAAAACTGACTATGAAACATTGAAAAAAGAACTTATAAAAAATGGATTTCAAGAAAAAGAACAATATATAATAAATGATACATATTTAGTAGATAGCACAATTGATATATTAAATATGAATAACCTAGATATATTAAAAAATTGTGTTTTAGTTAGAGATGTTGTAGGTATTGAAAAAGAACTCTTATATAAATATAAGAAGTTTGCTAAAAATGGTGATATAATTGAACAGGGAAAAGTTAAATGCCCAATTACTGATACGGATGCTGCTATTCATTTTATGAAAATGATTAAATATAAAGAATTATTACATATTTTCGATACTTGCATAGTATTTGCAAATGATACGACGGAAATAGTTGTTCAACTAGTTAATAACAAATATATTTTTATAGAAATGGAATCAAATGGTGATTATATTACAAAAGAATATAAAAATTCTGATGAATTGAAAAAAGAATTATGTAGATATGATCTTTCAATAGATAAAACAAACTTTTTTGTAAAAAAAGCAGAAATTATATTAAACGAATTATTAAAAGATAATAAATTTAGTAAATGAAAATGTTCTAAAAGTAAATTTATGTCTTTTTGTTTATATAAAAAATAGTGCTATTTTTTTTACCAACGCTATTTATAATACAACCTGAATTAATACCTTTATAGGTATTTTTTTGTGTATAAATGTATAATATAACTTTTAAGCAATATAATAATTGACTTAAAAAAAATTATATTATATTGGTATTGCATTTAAAAAAAGTGTAATAAAAAAAGCGGTGATCTTGACCACAATAGGGAACTAAAAAAGGAAACTAAAAATATTATCTGTACAGGTATTATTTTACTATTAAAAATAACCGGCAAAATAATAGGTAAATAATGAAATTAAACCAATGGTGTGTGTAAAAATAATTATTTGAATGATAATATTTTTATAGGAAGTGAGAATATGGATCAAGTTAAAATTGGTAAATTTTTTGAAACTCTATTCAAATCAATTGAGTCACCAGAGTAAATATAATTATTTTTTTTAGATAAATCAGTTATATAATCAATACTTATTTTATAGTAATTTTTCAATTCATAAAGTTTTCTTAAAGTAATAGTATTTTTCTCTGTTTCCCATCCAGCATATGTGCTTCTATCAACTTTCAATTCATTTGCAATTTGCCATTGTTTTTATTCTTTATTTTTCCTTATTTCTTTCATCTTTTCGAATTTCATGTTACCACCTTTTCAATTAATTTTTCCATTATTTGTGGGAATATTTGAATTTAGTGGGAAATAATGAGAAAAATATGCTATAATTTAATAGAAAGATAGGTACACTTATGGACACGTATTTAAAAAAAATAGTAGATGATAATGATAAAATTTTCAAGGATATTAAAAATATATCTAAAATAAATGTTGGATTTACAAACTCTGTATATTCTGCTGATGATAAATATATTATTAAGATTTGTAACAATAAAGAAAATGAAGCAAATTTCGAAAACGAAATTGAGTTTTATAAAAGTAATGCTGGTAATAAATATATTCCAAAAATGTATTCATTTTATATATCGACTTCTAATGATGATTTTTCTTATGAAATATTACAAAAAATTGATGGTAAATCATTATATTTTGTATGGCATAAATTTGATGAAAACAAAAGAAAAAAAGTTATAAAAGAAATAGTAAATATTATGAAATCATTTCATTCTATAAAGGGCGAATCTTATGATTGGTCACATTATATAAAACAAAAATTAGAACAAAATTTTAATAAATGTTATCATCTTAAATTATTTTCAGAAAATGAAAAAGATATGGCTGAACTAATATTAAAAAATATAGGTGATTATTTGAAGAGTAGTGATTTTAGATTAGTTCATGCTGATATTCATTTTGATAATATTATTTATTGCAATGATGGTAAAATGAAAATAATTGATTTTGAAAGGTCATTATATGCTCCAATTGATTATGAATTAGATATCTTTTTAAGAATGTGCAATAGTCCTTTAAAGTATGCTAGCATTGAAACAGAATGTTTTGTCAAAAATGAAGATTATCAAAATATAGAAAAATACTTTAAAGAATTCTATCCTGAAATATATAATTTAAAAAAATTT
>CAKONT010000089.1 GCA_934097255.1 uncultured Bacilli bacterium | reverse complement strand
GATTTGGATATTCCAGTAAAACCACTTATAAAGGGTGATTTAAGAAGTTTAAGCATTTCTGCTGCAAGTGTTATTGCTAAAGTATATAGAGATAATTTAATGTATGAATTGGATAAAAAATATCCTTTTTATGATTTTAAAAATAATAAAGGATATCCAACAAAAAGTCATATAAATGGCATTGAAAAGTATGGAATTATAAAAGAACATCGAAGAAGTTATAGTCCAGTTAAAGAATATGTTTTAAAAAAATAAAAAAAATATGTATAAAAAATATATTATGACAAATAATATTAGTGATAGAACTTTTCTTGTTCTATCAATATAAGTACTTAGATATGATTTAATACTAAGTACTTTTTATTTATAATATTTACAAAAAAACTTTATTATTATATACTTATTTCATAATAGGAAGTATGATTTATGAAGTTTAAAGATTTAATAAATAAAGAAGATATAAATTTAGATAAAAATGATTTGATAAGAAAGTATTTAATAATATTTATAGTAGGAAGTATAATTGGATATATATACGAGGTTTTATTTTATTTAGTAGTTGATCATAATTTAACTAATCCTGGATATGTTTATGGACCATTTCTTTCGGTATATGGATATGGAGCAGTACTTATGTCATTATTTTTAAATAGATTCAAAAAAAATCCACTATTAGTTTTTTTATTAGCTATTTTTGTAACTGGAGTGTTAGAATACATTACTGGTTATTTGATGTTTTCTATTTATCAAAGAAGATGGTGGGATTATACAGGACTTTTTTTAAATATAGATGGTTATGTATGTTTAAGAAGTGTTATTACATTTGCAATCGGAGGTATTTTATTAATTTATTTAATTGAACCGTTTATTTCAAAGAAGATAAAAAAGAATAATAAATATATTAATTTTCTAATTTATTTAATTTTATTAATTTATTTTATAGACAAGATTTTTACATTTTTTTATCGATATTAATGTTATAAAAATCTTTTTTTATTATTTGACATATATTATTTTTTATTGTATAAATTATTAAGAAGAGAGCTGATTATATGAAAAATTTAGTAATTGTTGAGTCTCCAAGTAAAAGTAAAACTATTGAAAAATATTTGGGGAGTAATTATAAAGTAGTGTCATCAAAAGGGCATATTAGAGATTTAAAAACGAGTGGTAAGTATGGTTTTGGAGTAGATATTTCTGATCATTTTAAACCTACATATGAACCTATTCCAGGCAAAAAAAAGGTTATAAGTGAATTAAAAAAGCTTGCTAAAGAAAGTGATAAAGTTTATTTAGCATCAGATCCCGATAGAGAAGGAGAGGCAATTTCTTGGCATTTAAAAGATGCTATGGGTTTAGATGATGATGATTACGAAAGAGTTGTTTTTAACGAGATAACTCACGATAAAGTAATCGATAGTTTTAAAAAGCCAAGAAAAATAGATTATGATTTGGTACATTCACAAGAAGCAAGAAGAATAATAGATCGAATTATTGGATTTAGATTATCAAAACTTATGCAATCGAAAACAGGTGGAAAAAGTGCTGGTAGAGTTCAAAGCGTTGCTTTAAAATTAATAGTTGATAGAGAACGTGAAATTAATTCTTTCATTCCAACTGAATATTATACGATAAAAGCTTTATTTGACGAATTTGAAGCAGAGTTATTTAAGTATAAAGATAAAGAATTAGAAATATCTTCATCAGATTTTTGTAATGAAATATTATCTAAATTAGGGAAAGATTTTAAGATAATAGATATTGATAAGAAAGAAAAACAAAAAAAGGCCAAACCACCATTTACAACATCTACATTGCAACAAGAAGCATCAACTAAGTTAAATTTTTCTGGTAAAAAGACAATGAGTATTGCTCAAAAGTTATATGAAGGTATTGATATAGGTAGTGAAACGACTGGTCTTATTTCTTATATGAGAACAGATTCTATTAGATTAAGTGATGAATTTTGTGATAAAACTTACAAATATATCGAGGAAAACTATGGCAAGAATTATGTTGGACATGTTAAAACATTAAAGAAAACAGAAAATGTGCAAGACGCACACGAAGCTATTAGACCAACTGATATAAATAAAACTCCTTCTATGTTAAAAGATTATCTAACAAATGATGAGTATAAATTATATAGTTTTATTTATTACCGTGCTCTTGCTTCTTTGATGAAAGATGCTAAAACACTTGCAACAACTATTCTTTTAGATAATAATTCATATATTTTTAAATCAACGGGAAGTATTTTAACATTTGATGGATATTTAAAAGTTTATAAAGATTATGAATCAAATGAAGATAAAATAATGCCTAATCTTGAAAATAATACTAATATCACTTGTAATGATATTGTTAGTGAACAACATTTTACAAAACCAAAACCAAGATATACAGAAGCTAGGTTAATAAAAGAATTAGAAGAATTAGGTATTGGAAGACCATCTACGTATGTGAAAATAATTGATACTTTAAAAGAAAGAAATTATGTCGAAATTAAAGATAAAAAGTTTAATCCAACAGAAATGGGAATTGCAATAACAGATAAATTACAAGAAGGATTTTCTTCAATAATTAATGTTTCTTATACAGCTTCGATGGAAGACGATTTAGATAAAATAGCATCTGGTGATGAAGTTTGGTATGACGTATTAGAAAAATTTTGGGATAAATTTGAACCAATGGTTGTTGATGCTTTTTCTAAAATGGAAAAAGATGCCCCTTCTTTAACAGGCGATGAATGTCCAAATTGTCATAGTAAAATGGTAATTAGAAATGGAAAATATGGCAAATTTGAAGCATGTAGTAATTATCCTAATTGTAAGTACATAAAAAAAGAAGAAAAAGAAACAAAAGAAATAATGAAGTGTCCAAAATGTGATGGGACAATTATCGAAAAAACAACTAGAAAAGGTAAAATATTTTATGGATGTAATAATTATCCTAAATGTAGTTTTGCATCATGGGATAAACCAATAGATAAAAAATGTCCAAATTGTGGTGATATTTTAGTAGAAAAAAAAGATAAAATTAAATGTATGTCATGTGAATATGAAATAGATAAATAAATTAGTTGCAAAAAGTTTTATAATTTGTTAGAATAGTGTAAGAAAAAGCGAAAATAAGAAAATAGTAGTAAGAAATTTGTATTTTACAAGAGAAGAAGTGGTTGGTGAAAACTTTTTAAAATATATCTTACGAATTCACTCTTTAGCTTTATCGTTTTCTCGCGTTAAGAGATTAGAGTATAAAATAAGGTGGTACCACACGAACAAGTGTCCTTTAGGTTCCATCTTTTTATTTTAAGAAAGGAATAAGTTATGAAAGAAATTAAAGAAGAATTAGAAAAAGAATTTAGTAAAGCCAATTCTTTACCAAAATTAAATGATTTAAAAGTTAAGTATATGGGTAAAAATGGTATTATTACAGAGCTTACTAAAAATATTAAAAATTTAAGTGATTTAGAAAAGAAAGATTATGGAAAAAGTTTAAATGATTTAAAGTGTTTCTTTAATGAAAAATATGAAAAGTTAAAAGACTTTTTAGAGCAAGAAGTAGTAAATGAAAAGTTAAGAAAAGAAAGTGTTGATGTTACTTTACCTGGAAATGAAATTGTAATAGGATCTGCTAACATTTTAGAAAGAGTAATTGAAAATATGGAAGAGTTATTTATTTCAATGGGATATGATGTCGTTGAAGGACCTGAACTTGAAAAAGATTTATACAACTTTGAAATGTTAAATTTACCAAAAGGACATCCTGCAAGAGATGCACAAGATACTTTTTATGTTAATTCAGATACTATTCTTTTAAGAAGTCAAACATCTCCTGTTCAAATTAGAGAGTTATTAAAAAATAAGGGTGAAAATCCAATTAGAATTATTTGCCCTGGAAAAACTTATAGAAGAGATTATGATGATGCAACGC
>CAKONT010000088.1 GCA_934097255.1 uncultured Bacilli bacterium | reverse complement strand
GTTTATAACTATATTTTAAAATTTGCTAATTATGGTTTTAATAAAAGTCATTCTGTTTCTT
The DNA here is from genome assembly GCA_934097255.1 of uncultured Bacilli bacterium. Next base: position 3,944 of record CAKONT010000088.1, on the reverse strand, counting down.
ATTCAATTATTTCTTATAAAATGGCTTATTTAAAATACTATTATCCTTCAATATTTTATAGTAATTTACTTGAAAGTGTTATAGGAAGTGATAGTAAAACTAAGGAATATATTGATTGTTTAAAAAAGCTTTCTATTAAAGTTTTACCTCCTGATATTAATATAAGTTTAGAAAATAAATATAAGCCAACAAAAAATTGTGTTATTTTACCATTTGCAAGTATTAGAAATGTTGGGTTAGTTGTTGCAAATATTATTATTTTAGAAAGAGAAAACGGTTTATTTAAAGATATATTTGATTTTTTAGAAAGAACATATAAAAAAATAAATAACAGGAAAGTGATTGAATCACTAATTTATGCTCATTCGTTTGATAATTTGGGATATAATATAAAAACATTAATAGAAAATCTCAATGAAATTTTAAACTACATAGATCTTTCTATGGATTTAGAAGAAAACTTTTTAGAAAAACCAGAAATAAAAATATTAAAAGAAGATGAAGATCTTGTTTTAGATAATGAAAAGGATATATTTGGTTTTTATTTAACTAATCATAAAACTGAAAAATATAAATTATTAGATAATAATATTACAGATTTAGTGGATATAAAAGATAAATTAAATCAAAAAGTAAATATAATTGTTAGTTTAGAAAGAATAAAAGAAATAGTAACGAAAACAAATGAGAAAATGGCTTTTTTAACTGTTGTTGATCAATCTGGTAGCAGTAGTGTTACAGTTTTTCCAAAAAAGTATATTAATTTTTCTTATAAAATAAAAGATATAGTAAAAATAGAAGGTATTGTTCAAAAAAGATACAACGAATATTTAATTTTGTTAAATAATATAATTAAATTAAATTTATAATGGATTTTTTTACTTAATTTTTCATAAGTTTAATCAGGAGATGATTCTATTTATATATTAGAAAACATTACTTCTTTTAAAGAGTATGAACAAGTTATTCAAAAATTTGATTTAGTAATATTACTAGTAGTACCGTTAATAATATTATTTATCGGTGGATATTTCTACATAAAAACAAATAAAAAAAGGGCTAAAATTAACAAGTAATTTGGCTTTTTTTTGATTGACCTAATTTAAAATATTATAGTATAATAAAATAGAAATAATAGTTGGAAGGAATGTTTTTATTATGAATGATTATAGAAAAAAAATAATAACAACCGTTATTATGATATTTGGACTTATTTTAGTAATAACAGGTGTTACGTTTGCTTTATTAAATGTAAATTATACTGCTAAAAATGTTCAAGTGATTTCATCTGTTGGTTATTCGATAACTTATACGGAAAGTGATGATCCAATAAATGCTAAGTTAAAACCTATGAGTGATAGTGAAGGATTAGTAAGTGGGAATGATTTTACATTTAATGTTAAAGCAACAAGTAATGATAATTTATTATTAACGTATAATGTTTTTATAACACTAAACTCTTCATCAAAAATGCCACTTAGTAGTGTTAAATATAATTTAGAAGATATCACAAATAACAAAACAATAGGACCAAATCTTATGAGTACTTTAAAAGTAAGACCAAATACTGAAAATAACGAATCATATTACTTGTATACGAATAAATTTAACCTTTTAAAAAATGTGGAACAAATCCATAATTATAAATTAACAGTATGGGCAACAGAAGATGTTTCAGATGTTGGAATAAAAAAAGAAACAACTGATACGAAACAAACAACTATATTTGGTGGTAGTGACTTTTTATTATCATTTAGAGTAAGTGTTGAAGTAAAAGAAACAAAAGACGTTGAACAACTTGTACTTCTTAAAGATAAATTATTAGGAGATAATAATGAAAATGTTGTAACAGCAGGAGACGGATTATATAAAGAAGAATATACACCAAGTAGTGAACTTAGTTCTATATATCAAAATAATCTAAATAGTGGAAATCTTACAACATATTACTATAAAGGACAAAACGTAAATAATTATGTAAATTTTGCTGGACTTATATGGCGAGTTATAAGAATAAACGAAGATGGAAGTATAAGACTTATCCTAAATGATGGAATAAATGATAATGCTAAGTATGAATTTAATCCAAATGGGAAAAGTTTAAGTAATCCAGATGGTTATCCTTTTATGTATTATAGTAATAGTGATGTAACAGCAGTTATTGATAATGAAACAACTGATGGTATCAAAAAAGTAGTAGATAGTTGGTATAATAGCAATTTATCAAGTTATACAAATTATATAGAAGATTCAACATTCTGTGAAGAAGCAAGAACAAAAAGACTTCCATCAATGACATCAGGATCTGCAGAAACGGTATTATTTTCATCGTATACTCCAAGCTTTGATTGTAAAACAGATGGGAATGGAAAAGGAATATTAAATTTAAATATTGGCTTAATAACAGTAGATGAATATCTAAAATCTGGAGGAATATTTTTGGTATTAGAAGGTACTTTAAATAGTTATTTAACACCGAGTTCGCTTTATTACTGGACAATGAGTCCTGCCGGTGTTTATGCTACTAAATTTGACGAAGAGTTATCTATTGGTCCCGGTGGTACTTTCGATAGTGCACGTTCTGCTGCTTCTAGTTTTCCATACGATACTCCTACTTTGCGTCCAGTTATATCTTTAAAAGCTGATACAATGATAAATGATAAAAATGATGGAACAAGTACTAATCCGTATCAAATTAATTAAGTATTTAATAAGATTTAATCTATTTAAATCTTATTTTTTTATATTTTAGCGGAATATCTAAAAAAACTTTTGCTTTTTTTGAAATATTTGGTATAATACTTATGTAAATGAGGAGGGATAAAAATGGCAAAGTTAGAAAATAGACAACAAAAAACACTTACTTGTACAGTATGTAAATCACAAAATTATCGTACTGAAAAAAATATAAAGAATACAGTGGATCGTATGGAATTAAAAAAATATTGTCCAAAATGTAAACAACATACTGTTCACAAAGAAGAAAAATAATAGTAAGTAGGTGGATTTGATGATAAACGTTAATGATTTTAAAACCGGAATGACTATTAAGGTTGATAATGATATTTATTCTGTTGTTGATTTCCAACATGTAAAACCAGGAAAAGGTGCTGCAATTGTAAAAGCTAAGCTTAAAAATTTAAGAACTGGTTCTACTGTTGAACATACTTTCAATGCAGGTATTAAAGTTGAACAAGCAAGAATTGAAAAAAAGCCAATGCAATTTTTATATGAATCTGGCGGAAGTTACAATTTCATGAATAACAATGATTATTCACAAATTGAAATTCCAGCTGAAAAATTAGGCGATGACATTAAGTTTTTAAAAGAAAATTTAGATGTTGATCTAATCTTTTATGAAGGTGAAATGCTTGGTATTGTTTTACCAGATAAAATCGAAATGGAAATTATTAAGACAGAACCAGGTGTAAAAGGAAATACAACAAGTACAGCAACAAAAGATGCAACACTTGAAACTGGACACACAATAAGAATTCCATTATTTATTAATGAAGGTGAAAAGGTTATTATTTCTACTAAAGATGGAAAATATGTAAGTAGAGCTTAATAAGCTTTTTTTGTTATATAAAAACTTTTTTATCATATATTTTATTGGAGGAAAAATAGATGATAAGAAAAGATAAATTATGGTTTTTGACTCTTTTTACTTTAATATTAGTACTTGGCGTTTATTATATTACAATGCCATTTGATGTTTTAAAAGAAGAAGATACAACTTTAGTTACAAAAGAGGAAAATTCATCTTCTAAAACGACAAAAGTTGAAGAAAGTGAATTATTAGTTGCTTTAGAGGTTGAAAAAGAAGATGAAAGAATGGAAGAGAAGAAAGTTTTAGAAGATATTTTGAATAATAGAAAAAGTACATCTGAAGAAAAAAATGATGCGTATCTTAAGTTAAAATATATTGATGAAGTTCAAGGACA